>CALUTN010000001.1 GCA_944323665.1 Candidatus Gastranaerophilales bacterium
CTGAGCTAAATTAACATTACGCATAAGTGCGCAGCCATCAGTTCCTTTAACCACTTTATTTACGGGACAGCCCATATTTATATCAATCATATCAGCGTACTTTTCCAGATATTTAGCTACATCAGCTATCATCTGCGGCTTATGTCCGCTCAACTGGTATGATATAGGAGAGTGATTTTTTCCGCGCATGACTATATCAACATCTTTAACCTGATTTAAAGCCTCTGAACTTATCATTTCAGTAGTCAATAAGCAGGTTTTCGAATGTTCTCTTATAAGAGATCTTAAAACATAATCCGTTATTCCAGCCATAGGAGCAAGAGAAACCCTGCTCTTAATCAATTCTTTAACCTGCATACGGCCTTAATTCTTCCACCCTTGATTTAGCGTATTTGAGGTATTCATCTTCGGTTGTATAACACGAAATAAATATGTTGTAATATTTGAATGCCTCTTTATAGTTTTCCAGAGTATCATAATCTACTGCAAGCATATAATTCGCAATCGGTAAATCTTTTGTGTACTTCAATACATTTAAATAATCATTAATCGCTAACTGCCTTTTATTCTGCTCATCGTAGATTAAGCCTCTGTAATAATAAGCATAAGCATTATTTGCTTCTTTTTTAATAACTTCATTAAACTTTGTTAAAGCTGATTGAAAATCGTTCTTTTCAAAAAGATCAATACCTTGATTTAAAGATGTTAGAGAATAGTTTTGCAGTACATAAGTCAGCAAATTTTTAGCTTCAGACTGCGGGTTCATACTTACAGCTTTTTTTAAATAAGTTTCAGCATCCATCCATTTTTGCTGTTCGGAATACAGGTATCCGATATAATAAGGTATTTCTGCATTTTTAGGATTAATTCGTTCGGCTTTTCTGTAATATTCAATAGCTTTGTCATAATTTTCCAAAGCCTGATAAGATGCTGCCACACCCAATACAGAATCTTCCGTTGCCGGAGAAATTGCTAAGTATTGTTGTAAAGCTTTATTGTAATCCTTGTTTTCATAACTTTCAGATGCTGCAGCCAATGCTGTTGAAGCAGAATCTTTTTGAACATCCTGCAACGTTTTTAGTACAAGGTTATTTGCAGGAAATTTTGTTTTTGCTGTAGTTAAAATTCCTACTGCATTATTGTAATCATTCCGTGCGGCATAACAAATTGCCAGATTTACATAAGCATCAACATTAGTAGTTCCGCTTGATATGACGGCACGATATGCTTTAATAGCATCCTCGATTTTGTTTTCTTTATGAAGCTTATATGCATAATCATAAAGCATATTTTGCATTGATTTATCCGATGAGTTTTTGGAAAGGTACTGAATATACTCATCCGGAGACATTGCAGCCTGCATAACTCCTGCAATTTCAGCCTTAGCCGTCTGATTAGCGGGATCGAGAGATAAAACTTTTTTATAAAGAGTTAAAGCTCCTTTTTTATCTCCCATTTCTGAAAGTGCCTGAGCTTTGTATAAATTTGCCTGAACATTGTCGGGGTAAAGGGTTAAAACAGAATCATACGATTGAATAGCTTTTTGAAAATCTTTTCTTTGCTGGAAAAGAGTACCAACATTGAGTCTTGTATTAACATTTCCCGGATTTAACTGCTCAGCTTTGCCATAATAGCTTAAAGCTGTTTCAAAATCACCTTGAGCTTGTTTGATTGCACCGATATTTGCGTTTAATTCTGCATCTGAAGGAGTTTGCGCAAGTTTTTTAAGATAAATACGCTCTAAAGCATAAAGGATTTCCATATCACCTTTACTATTTGCGAGTGCAAAGTTATACTGCTCGACCGCTTCATCAAACTTGCCCAACTTATCCAGAGTTCTTGCGTATTTCATTCGCAAGGCTCCGTTTGTTGGCGTCATATCAAGAGCCATTTTATAATAATCTGCTGAACGAGGTTCGTTTGCAAGAAGTTTCATTAAGTCTGCAATTTGCTCATTAGCTTGTGCCGAAAGTTTTTCATTCTGTGCAGCCTGCGAAAACTCAAATGCAGCAGCAGAGAAATTTCCGATTGCTCTTAATTCTTCCGCTGTTTTATATCTTGAAGAAGCTGTTTTGTCAAAACTTATTACGTTTAAACATTGATTTAAATTTTCGTTAGCAGAAGCTATCATTGCTGCCGAATTTTGAACGGTTTGATCTTTAGAAGGGTACATTCTTAAATAGAACAATGCACTCCTAAAATCATTTGCAGCCTTTTCATAGTTTTTTTCCTGATTGGCATAATATGTAGCACGTGCAAGATAAGAGTTTATAAGTCCGATTCTGGCGGAGTTATCCAAATAATTGATTCTCAAAGCCTTTCTAAAATCTACAATGGCTGAGGAGTATTGTCCCTGTGCCAGATAACTCTGTGCGGAATTATAATACTGTGCAAACATTCCGTTCGGAGCGCTATAAACAGGCATCAAGGCCGAAAATACTAAAAAACAGACAGTCCCTAATAAAACTTTTTTCATAACAATATTTTACTACAAGATAAAAAAAATACATACTCATATCGGGTAAAGCTCCGGGGGTTGATATAAGTTTATATTTTTATATAGGCTGAAACACAAAAAAGCCGTCCGTTTTTTCGGACAGCAGATTTTTGTTTTGGTTTTGTGTGATGACTTTTAGTTATTAATTTCAGCGTCATCGGCGGTTTGAAGCTGTTTTGATTTGTAGTTGTGAATAACTGCATCCACAAGTAAATCATATGAAGAACTTTTCTCGATATTCGGGAATTCCTCCTTCAATTGTTGTCTGACCATTGCTTCCAACCTCTGTTCGTCAGTTCTGATTTTGAGTTCTGTACTCGACAGAGACTCTATATATTTTTCATTAGCTTCCCTTTGCCCGTTTGAAAATGTCAACAAATTAGCTTTAGGATCTAATGCCTGTTTCAATGATTTGATGAATGATTTAGGGTTAAACATAACGACCTCTTTTCACTTACCTTCACTTTGTACACTATTAAAGTATCCTCAAAGTGAAAATTTACTCATTTTTGTCAAGTTGTTACAATTTTTTACAATTTTGAAAAATCTGTTAATATTATATACTTATTTTTCAAACCGTTCAATAGTGCCAGTCTGTTATTTTTAATCTTTTCATCATTGTCCATAACAAGAACGTCTTCAAAAAACTTTGTAACAACAGGATTAAGACTAATTAAGCTATTAAGATACTGTTTATAATCTCCGGTAAAATTAATCTTTTTGACCTCGTTATACAAATTCTTTTCAGCGTCGAATGTAAAGAGTGATTCATTGATTTCCGCAATTACTTCTTCTTTTAAGATTCTTAAGACACGGTTTGCATTCTCAAGCAGAGCTGTATTATCCATATCGGACACTGCGTCAACTCTTTTTACATAATCACAAAGGTCCTTGCATGGATTATTAGCTGCGCAAGCTTCAAGAACAGTCTTTTTGTAATCATTATTCAAGAAAATGATTAATCTCTGTACAAAGAATTCTTCCACATCCTTTTTACAATCAGACTT
Organism: Candidatus Gastranaerophilales bacterium; assembly: GCA_944323665.1. Lineage (GTDB taxonomy): Bacteria > Cyanobacteriota > Vampirovibrionia > Gastranaerophilales > Gastranaerophilaceae > CAG-196. Next base: position 3,505 of record CALUTN010000001.1, read on the forward strand.
GACAGGAAGAAGTTCCAGGCTTTCCGAAATCAATTTTGATAAATCTAATTTTAAATCATACTCAAGGATTGTCTTAATAATTCCGAGAGCCGCACGTCTTACACCAAGCGGGTCAGAAGAGCCGGTAGGCTTTCTGCCGGAAGCAAATACAGCACAAATTGTATCAATTTTATCAGCTATACCCACAACCTGTCCCTCAATTGATTTTGCGGTTTCACTGTCTGCATTGAGCGGAAAATAATGTTCTTTTATACCCTCTGCTGCTTCGGCAGATTCTCCGGAAACCCTTGCATAATCCGCTCCGATAAATCCCTGAAGTTCAGTAAATTCAAAAACAAGGTTTGTAGCCAAATCCGCTTTACAAAGCTCAGCCGTTCTCTTGATAGAAGACTTATTTACACCGAGAGCGGAAGCAATCTTTTCAGAAAGTTTAATAATTCTTTGTGTTTTGTCATAAACAGAGCCCATACCCTTCTGGAAAGTCATGCCTTTTAGGTTTTCAACATAGCTTTCAAGCGGCTTTTTAGTATCTTCTTTAAAGAAAAATACAGCATCATCAAGACGGGCTTTGATTACTCTTAAGTTACCTGCCTTAATATTTTCAAAATCATTTCCGATATAATTTGTTATAGTAACAAATTTGTTAATTAATTTGCCCTCTTTAGTATAAAGAGCAAAATATCTCTGATGAGTTTCCATAACAGTAACCGCAACTTCCTGCGGGATTGTCAGGAATTCTTCATCAAAACTGCAAGTTACAGCGACCGGATATTCACAGATAAATGTTACTTCTTCTAATAAGTCATCAGAGATTTTTGTTACTGCATTTAATTTATCCGCTTCAATTTTTGTAAGCTCCAAAATTCTTGCTTTTCTTTCATCCTGATTAACTATTACATGAGCATCTTTCAGTTTGGAAACATATTCATCAGGATTATTAATAATAATATTTTGTTTTGAGAATCTGTGACCGTTTGTAAAGTTAGAAGATTCTTTATCAATTATCTTTATCTTAACTTCTTCCCCGTCCAAGATAGAAAGCACCCATCTTATCGGACGTGAAAATTTAACATCATTAGAGCCCCATCTCATAAAATGCGGACCTTGAAGTTTAGAAAATATTACCGGAACATTTTCTTGAAGCAAATCTTTTGTGTTTTTACCTTTAATAGAAATTTTTGCGTAAAGATAATTGTCTTCTACATACAAATCCTCGGGAGTAACTCCGTTTTTCTTTGCAAAACCTTCGCCGGCCTTTGTCAGGTTCTTATTCTCATCATAAGCAACTGTTGAAATAGGACCTTTAACAACTTTCTCCACATCCGGCTGTGAAGCAGAAAGCCCGTCAACAATAACAGCTAACCTTCTTGGGGTTGCCATAACTTTTATATCTTTATATTCAACTTTGTTTGTTTCTAAAAAGTTTTTAAAACCTTCTCTAAGCTGGGATATTGCCATTGGGATAAACTTGTACGGCAATTCTTCCACACCGACTTCCAACAAATATTTACTCATATTTATATTTCTCCAATCTTTATCTTTGAAATAATTATACATCAAAAGTTTTGGGGGTAAATATATTAAATTATCCGGCAAAACTCTAATTTGGGAAGCCTTTAAGGGATAATCTAAAACTGTTTACAAGCTTCAAGCCGGAAAATAAAAAGTCGGAATAATACAGACTGAGACTTTAAAAATACTCCATTTAGTTGTTATTTTTATGTTCTTTGTTCTGTAGAATAGAATCGGGAGAGATCTATGCAAATAAATTCCAATACAGATAATAATCTGGCAAAAGTAGTAACTACGGTTACAGCACTTAAAAAGTCACGTTCTTATGAACTTTGTGTTAACGCGGATGCTCTCAGGTTTGCTAAATCTTATCAGGAATCCGTAAAAACATACCTTGAGTCTGTTATGATGGATAGATTTAATAAGGAAGCATATTTCGGGCTGGTTCTCTCATATAAATATTTGAAACAATATCAGAAGGCTATAAGAAATCTTTCAAAACTTATAAAAATTGATAATCAAAATGATGAGTATTTCTACGAACTTGGGGTCTGTTATCTTTCCGACGGCAAACCGGAATGTGCCATTCCGCAATTTGTAAAGGCCATCGTTCTTAATAAAGAAAATCTTGAGGCTCAAATACAACTCGCTATAGCTCATGAACTTGTTGATGAAGCAGATTTGTCATTAATGATATACAACAAACTGATTGAAACAAATCCGGAGTTTTTAAAAGCTTATTATAATAAAGCGGCAATGCTAATGGGCATGGGCAATTTTCATGAAGCTTCCAAAACTTTTTTCCAAATTGTTAAAAGGAATCCTGATTATTATAAAGCTTATTTTGGCATTGCTTTGAGCTTTGATAAACTTGGACGATATTCGGATGCAATCAGGTATTATAAAAAGTTTTTGGAACTCAAAAAAAATTCACAGGATGCTGATTTCGCCCGAACAAGAGTGGTCGAACTCCGCAACAAGCGTGTGAAAGAAAAACGTCAATTAAAATTGGTTTAGTTCTTCGTGCTTATGGTTTGCCCGAATATAAGCCTCAGCCCCCCAAACCTTTTCTTAAGAGTATTTCCTATACCAATAATGATTTCGTTTACGTTATTTATAACAATATTTATATTTTGAATAACGCAATTTATCATATTAACGCTTGTGTTGTTTATACTGCCTGTTATTCCCGTGATATTTTGTGTTGTTAGTACAAGGTTTGCACTTGTTTCTTCCAGATTGGCAAGTGTTGTTGATATATAGTCTCCTCGCACGGAATCTTTTATATCATACGACATATCGGCAAGGTTTCTTGTAGTAATCGTTAAATTACCGGCAGATTCTCTGATAGATGGCTTAATATCGTTCATAATGGAGGTTAAAACATTAAGCATTTCGGTAAGAGCATCAAAAGTTTGTCCGGCAGCGGCAATTGTTCCGTTCAAATTTTCTTTAATTTCATCCAATCCTCCGTTTTTTGCTTGATCTTGTATATAGGTTTCAAAATTGATACCTTTTTGTCCTTCTATCAGTGAATTATTTTTTAAGTTCGCAAGATAGGGACTGTCCGGATAAAGAAGTTCTATATAATCTTTTTTATCTTTTCGTCTTATCATAGCATATGTGTTTGCGGGAAGTTCAAGGTTTTGGAGCCGAATTTTTAAATCAACTCTGGTAGACTGATAATCCGGACCGGGATAGACTCTGGAAGTGTGTCCGAGCCTGAAACCTTTATAAAATACCGGTAAGCTGCCTTTAAACGGTTCAAGTTCTTTAAAATCAACCGTAACGCATATTTGACTCAAAAGATATATTATATAGAAAATAATAGCAATACTAATTATTACATATATTGATAATTCTTTTTTCATAAAAGAATTATTATTTTAATATGCTTAAGAAAACACCCCCGTTCGGAGATATCCTGCTTGGTATTATTTCCAATTCGGATAATAATATACAGTGATAATATCGTTGGTTGAGATTTTAGCATGCCCCCCTTTGATAAAGTTAGTAAGTGAGCCTGTCGGAGGGAGCGGCGTCAGCGCCCATTTAAGAGGCAGAACCCAGTATGTTCTGTTCCAGCCGGATTTTTGATAATTTGCATGAATTTTTGACGAAGGGAGATTTTGAAATTTAAAATCATTTAAATATATATAATAAGGAATTCCGTTCATACCGCTGTCAACAATAAGTTCTATTTTGGCAGAAACAGGTTCATTTCTTTTCACAATAATCTTCTCATTGTAATAGACATTACTTCTTGACTTAAGATTAACTGTTTGTCCTTCCTGTAACATTTCATCCCGGGTAGAGATATCTTGTGTTACCTGAAGCTTAATCGGAATTCTTTCAATATCGGTAAAATCGTAATCAGTATTGGTTTCCGGTTTTTCAAAAATTCTGCCGGACAAAAACTTATCGGTCAAAAAGTCATTTGTTAAAGCACAAGCCTGTAGCGGAAGAAATATTAATATAAATAGCGGAATTAAAATTCTATTCATAATTTATTTTCTCCACGGAACGACTGCGGATTTTTGACTCCAAAAGTTTTCTGTTCTCAATGGAATTTAACAGAAAATTCTGATAAGCAGGATTCTCAAGGTATGTATTGTTAGCCAGAAAATACGGATATTTAGTAAAAATATATTCATAAATATTTGCCAGCCGTTTTGATGTTAAATTATGGTTTGAAAATCTGTCAAATCGTTTCTGCGGACATGATTTATTAATAAAAGTAATAAGTCCGAGCGGGTTATATCCTGCCTTTACCATAAAATCAACCGCTCTTTTATCCGCAACAAGTTCATATTTTTTCGGAGCCATTTTAACCTGAGCTGCACTTACCGTTCCACCCCAGGCTCCATCATAAGATTTTAAAGCATCAGAAATTTTTCTCGCAAGTAATGCCGCCGCCTCATCTTCATATTCCGCATATTTTATATCTTCGTCATAAACAATTATCTGTCTTTTAGTGAGCTCGGGAGCGCCTTTAAAACTTTTATCTTCCTTTGAATACGTAAAAACTATACGTTTATCAATTTTATTAGAGTTTAACAAATGCATACCGATATTGCTTATCTGGTTTTGTATAGTAATTTCTTTAGCCAGGTGCTCTTCTGTTACCGCATAAACAGATGCCGGCAGAGAAAATATAATTAATAATATAAAAATCTTCTTCAACATAACAGCTCCATAATTTATTATACCAAAAATTTGTTTAAGGGAAACACCATCAGCCTATTTTTGCGAGAACTTGTTCTATATGAGGTATATCTTGATGGATTGTACCGAATAACTCTTTAATAAAATTTAAAATATTTTCTCGGGAGGGAATTTCAGATTTATAAGCAATGTAATATAAGTCCATAGCCAAATCTCCCTCACGATTCGGATAATAGTAATCAATATTAATTTTTTCAGCCCCATGCCTTTGATAAAAAGATATTCTCCTATAGGTATTATTGTCAACAGGATTAGGTTTTTCGACTTCCAAAAAGCATCCGGCTTTATCAGGATACATTTTTTTAAGACTGTTAAGGATTTCCCCTCCGAAACCTTTTCCATGATACATTCCGGCCACAGCAAGGTAGTCCAGAAGCAGATATTTGTCTGATTTAAAGATTATTGCATATCCTGCCGGAATATTATCATTATGAGCAAGAATTATATCATAATTTCCGGATTTAATGAGATTCAGATACGCTTGATAATCTTTTAATTCTGATTGCGGGAATTGTTTCAGCATATCCTGATATACTGATTTAAACTCTTCTGTTGAGGTTCTTTTAAATTGTAATACCATATCTTTTAAATAACAAAAATAAATAATTTTGGCAATCTTTAATTACGAATAATAAATAGTTAACCCGGAAATGTGACAATTAATTTCTAAGCTTTTAGTTCAGAATTTTTTTTACTGATTCCAATTCTTCGGGAGAAAGTCTGAATGCATGAATCATCAATTTTTCTTTAAGGGCAGACTCGGAAGCTTTCAGATTTCCGAAAATACTTTTTATCGCAAAAAGTAAATCTTCATTTTGTACAAAATCAAGCTTATATATAAGTCTGTCATGAAGCGCATAGTTATCAATTTTTGCCAGCCGCTCGTAATATGGTCGAAATTGTTTATGCGGCAGAAGATGAAGAAAACTCGCCAGATGTTCAATTGAGTCCGGATGGGCATATTTTTCAGCTATATTATACAGTTCCAGAATCTTTTCCGGAACAATATCTGTTCCGCTAAATTTTAAATCATCTTTTATAACAATATTTTTATTATCCATTGCAAGCAGAGGTATTTCATTAAATAAAATAACCTGTGTAACAGTATCATCTGTTTGTACAAGTTTCTCAAAATATTTCAGAGAATCTTCATAAGGAAGATATTTAAGTACGTAAGACAGGCTTCTGTTTACGAGAGGGTCATTTAATTCAAGGCATTTATTGATATAAAAATTTTTATTTGGCATGTGTTTTATGGACATCGCAAGTCCGGCATTTTTCTGACTTTTATCCATATGCTTACTATGAAATAATCTTGCCCATTCCATCTCCCGGTATTTATCTTCCGTGTCTCTGATTTTGCTTTGAACAGCTCTTGCGGTTTTACTGTTATTTTTAATCCGGTTAATTATTCTGACACCACCCCAGTCATAGCTGTACATTTTACAAACATTATGTTTGGTTACAATATCTTCATCCGTGCATTTTAGTCCGTAGGTATAGGGTGACACAATTCTCCGGGGATTTCTGACATCTTCATCAATGTACTTTACAATCATATACCCTTGCTTAAGGTTTCCCCAGAAAAATTTTCCTCTTTGGGTGTCAAAGCCAACATTGTTCATCCAGTAAACCGCGCTGTTTTGTTCAGCATAATTCCCGTGGCTTTTATACGGCTGCCAATCCTTACCTTCTATCATATGATAGTTTTTCATTACAAGTTCATCTTCATCAATATCATGGCCCCTCAAGCCTATAATACGATACCCTGCTCCTTTTCCCCCTTTGTCTATATATTCAATATCAACATCATCTAAAATTCCGGCTAATTTGTATTTTCTGATGAGCGTCTCCAGTAGTTCTTTATTGTAATTATATCGTCTTTTGCGAATTTCTTCCAATTTAACGGCTTTTGATTCGTCAAAATTTCTTAACTCTTCGGATATTCGGTCAAAAACCGAGTAAAAATCCCTTATTGCAGCTTCCCTGTTCTCTTTGGGAAGCTTTTCAAAAATGAAAGATGGCAGTCTTCCCGCAATCTGGCTCTTTCCTGCCCTTTTTTCAATAATGGCTTTGATATCTTTTTGACCGTCTATATGCATTATTTTTTTTAATTGCTTGGTCATTCCGCAGAAAGCAGGTCTTGTAAAATTATGATATTCTTGAGCCTGGAAATTATTTGTTGTGATATTGTTAATTTTCATATCAGTATTAAACCTCAAAATAAAAAATTTTGCTGGTAAAATTTTTATTTTTGAGTTTAATTATATAATGTACATTGAAGATTCAGGAGGGAGTATGTTAAATAGTACAGTACACAACAGCGAAATATCCACAAGTTACTTTAACACTGACTTTGCTAAGGCAGAAAAAGTTATTAAAGAAGTTATTTTCTCTTTTAAAGAAAGAGCAAATAAACCAGGGCAGTTTTTGAACTGGGTTGGACTTCCGGAAGTCCAACTGGCAAGGATTGATGAAATATATGATTTGGCTGAAAATTTTAAGCAACAAACAAATGCACAATATTTAAGCGTATTTGGTATAGGAGGTTCAAAACACACTGTTGAACACATGCTCGGAATTAGCGGATTAAATATTAACAAAGATAAAATTCTTTTCTTTTCAGATGTTGATTCGGTTAGTTTAAACAGATATCTTTACAAATTGGATAATGATATAACCAAATCCAATTTCTTGATTGCTTCAAAGTCAGGTTCGACGTTCGAAACAAAAGATGGCTTTTTAAAAGTTAAACACTTATTAACTGAAGCATATAAAAACAAGGGTTACGGAGAAAAAGAGGCGGAAGACGCAACATCAAAGCATTTTATTGCCGTAACGGATAAGAACCCTGCCGGAAGCGAGCTTAGGAGAATATCAGATTCTGAAAACTGGTTGGGCAAATTATATATCCATGATGATGTTGGCGGCAGATTTTCCGCTCTTGATGATCATAGTTTATTTACCCTTGCTTATGCCGGCATGGACAAAAACGATATGAAGCAGATGCTTGAATCAGCCAAAAATATCTCTGAAACAGCTCTGATTCCGGATATAAAAATTAATGATTCTTACGCCCAAGCGGCTTTTTGGGTTCTTGCAAGATTAGACGGAATCAAAACTTCCGTGCATCAATATATGGGCTCTATGTTTGAAGATACTGTAAACTGGCATTCACAGATGCAAAATGAGTCAGTAAAAGATACTTTGAAGCAGATAGCCAAAGTTCCGGATGCGATGCATCACAGTGCAGAAGCGCATTTTAATCCGGCAAATAAATATGCTTTTGCGTTAACATCTCCTGTTGATAAGGGCGTCTCAAGAGAAAATGCCCGGGGATATATCGGCGCTTTAGCAAAATCCTATTCAAATGCCGGCCCGTTCTTTAATGAGTCTGTTCAAACGGCAAAGCTCGGCTTAACCCCGGCTGCAGCGGGTGCTATGACTCAGTCCAGGGCTTTTTCTACCGTATATCAAGAAATGATAGAAAAAGCAATTACCGGAACTCCGCTTCCGTCAGTACTTGACAGTGTTTTACAGCCGCATGTGGAAGTCTATAAGAAAAATCTTAAACCGCAGGCCGGTGAACCGGATGTAGTTACGGCCGGCAAGTTTTCTTAAATCTTAGTATTAAAAATTTCTACCGGCGAAAGAGATTAAAATCACTTTCGCCAGTATTTTTTCAGATTTAATGCAAGAAATAGTTTTACGGGTTTTATTTATAAGTATGAAAATCTCTCCTATAATGTCAAATAGCTATAATAATGTATCTTTTTCCAGTTGTGCCAGGATTGTTAAAAATAAATCCGGCAGTATTATATATAGAAATACGACAACTTTTTTCCGAAATGATTTGGATTGGAACAGTTTATGCATGTATATAAAAGATAAATATAAAAATGCAAATAAAGTTAATCTTGTTTGTTATGCCTGTTCGGATGGTTCAGAGCCAATGTCGCTTGCAATGCTAATTAAAGAGAATTTCGGCAATGATTTTCAAAAATTTTTCCCTATTGTAGCTAAAGATGTGGATGATGTTATAATTCGCAGAGCCAAAAGCTGCTTTGTTAATATGGATATTGAAGATATTCGTACTATAAATAATTACACAAATAATAATATAAGAAATTATTTTAAATTTCCCCGCAAGGCACTCGGTATAGAATTTATACCTGCTTTAATAAATCCCTGGTTTAAAAAAGGAATAAATTATTCAGTTGCAGATATTAAAAAGGACTGCTCTAATATACCGTCAGATAATACTCTGCTTTTCTTTCGTAATGTTTGGCCCTACCTTGCAGATGATTCCGAAAGAATGAAACTTATAAAAAAAATTAAGTCCCAATTTAGTAAAAATTGTGCGATTGTTATAGGAAATTTTGATAATAAAAATATATCAACACATAATCTTCTGCTGGATGCCGGTTTAAAAGAATCCGGATTATTAAAAAATGTATATGAACTTGGATAAATTAACAAAATTTATTCTAACGGCAGGGGATTTATACTTATATACATTTTATCAGATTCTTTATCTCCTCTTTTAACGGTTCTGTAAAATATATTTTTTTTAATCCAGGGTATAAGTTTGTCATATATTTCACCTGTCATTTTGAGGAACAAATCCGTGTCAATATCAAGAGTAGAATTATTAATTATGTAATCTCTTGATAGCAGTTCTCTTAGTTCGGATTCGTTTTTATCAAATTTTTGGCAGTATTCTTTGAACAATTGTTCATTTAAATATTTACGCTTACGGATTCTTTTTTGGATGACTTGTATTGGTTCTTCCGGGAAAAGTGTTTTTCCTTGCTTAAAACTGTTATATACAGCATGAGCTATTTCTGCACTCCGGGGAAGAGAAATAATTCTAAAATCCGCTTTCACATTAGAGTTCGGGTTATCAATTTTTAACGCCATAGCTGTTTGTCTCTGAGGACGCGAAACCGCCTGGAAACCTACAGCAGTCAGATTATTTTCACGGGCAAGCAGCGCAAAATTTGATATATATAAGGTCGGGTTATATTTTTCAAAATTGTCCACCGGATAATAACTTCCGTCAATACAGTATGTGTACGCAAAGAATAGTGCCGTGAGAATATCTTTTGTTACATCCAGATAGTCTGTTGCAAATTCGTAATGCTGAGCAATTGCATCAAGGTCAAATTCAAAATAATAATCCATAATCTTCATTCCGGACAGAATTTGGTAATAAGGGGTAAGTTTAAAATAATTTTTAAACTCTTCCCTTTTAATATATTCTGCACAATGTTTTGCAGGATTTTCAATCAGTTCTTTTCTCTGAAAGCTGGGAATAAATTTTTCATAATCATTATTTTGACCTCTGAAAATACAAGGTTCAAATTCCCCGCCTAAAAGAATTTTAGCTTTATTATTCTCCGATTTAATAAAAAAACCCGTTTTTGTACTATCAGTATTCAATCTAAACGGCAGCATAAAATGCAAACCTTTTGTTGCGAGAATTGAAAGCCTTCCCATTTGTTGGTAATCCTGCATTGTTATAAGCTCAAATCCGTTAATGGACGGAACCAGTTTACAAATGTCTTTTTTATGACATTTTTTTATCTTATAGCATATTTTTAATACATTTTTCAGCCGGTGTATAAAACTCTCTTTCTTTATATCAGGTTTAATAAATGCTTTTTTCCATTCTTTACTTTGTAATGTCGTATTAATTTCTTTCTCTGCATATTCAATATATCCCGTTATATTATCAACTTCATAATAAGACACAAGAGAATGCCTCTTGCCTAAATATTTTGAATAATTAAGGGTGTGTTTTATTAATTGTGCAAGAATAAAAATCCCCATATTTATTGAAAGAATAATATCAGAAAAAGTTTTTTCCGAATGCAGTCTTGCTATTGTCAGAGCATTTTCTTTTGAAATATTACCGGCAAGAAGACTGGCTATTTCATCATTATATGCTCTTGCCGTGCACAATGCCGATTCAAGTGCCATTATGTACCTGAATATACACTCGACAATCATGTAATCTTTTTTGATTGTAAATGCATAGTCCGCAATATTAATTTTAAAATTCAGCTTTGGCGGATTAAAAAAGCAAAAAGCTTTCTGCCTGTTTTCATCCGTCGGATTTTCCAAAAAATCATTTTTATATGCCTGCATATTCAATGCCAGTTGTTTTAAATTTGTAAAGAAACGAAATTGGTCGTCCGCAGCGCTTAATAAATAATTTAAAAGATCCCGTTCTTTTTCTAATATTCTCTCTTGTTCAAAGAAATTCCGAATCAGATAATTAATATATATTAAACCGGATATAAGTATTAATCCTAAAAATAAATAGAAAAGATATTCTAACATCATTCTCCCTAAAATAAAATTTATATTGTTACGGATAATTATATCAAAATATGATTTACTTTTGGTTTGTGTAAAAAATGTTACATTATATTTAAAAACGGGGAGCAGATTAAAACCTGTTCCCCGTTTTTATTTAACGGTTTGACTTACTGTTCCAAAATATAGTTTAAAATTGTTCTTACACCTGCACCGGTGGCACCTTTGATAAACTCTTTCTGCGGTTTTTCTAAAAATGCGGTTCCTGCTATATCAATATGTGCCCATTTTACATCTTTAACAAACTTTTGGAGGAAACATCCTGCAGTAGAAGCCCCACCCCAGCGAGAGCCGGTATTTTTCATATCAGCTATATCGCTCTTAAGGCTTTCAAAATAGTCATCCCACAAAGGAAGCTTCCAATACCTTTCGCCGCTTCTTTGAGCTGTATCAATGAGTTTTGAAACAAACTCATCATCATTACCCATAATACCGGCTGCAGCAGTACCGAGAGCCACCATGCAGGCACCTGTCAGAGTTGCAAGGTCAACAACTTCATCAACACCGAGTTCGCATGCGTAGCACAAAGCATCTGCAAGAGTTAGTCTGCCTTCTGCGTCAGTATTATCTATTTCAATCGTCTTGCCGTTTTTAGCGGTTAAAATATCACCCGGCTTATATGCGCTGCAGCCCGGCATGTTTTCGCAGGCTGCAATTATTCCGTGGACTTCCACCTGAGGGTTAAATTCTTTTATAACACTCATTACACCAAGTACACATGCTGCTGCTGACATATCGTCTTTCATTGTAAGCATGGATGAAGGAGGTTTAATATCCAATCCGCCGCTATCAAAAGTTATACCTTTTCCGATAATTGCAATTCTCTTTTTCGGGTTGTCAACAGAGTATTTCATGTGAATAAATTTTGGCTCTTGAGCGCTTCCTTTTGCTACTGCTAAAAATGCACCCATTCCCATATGTTCACATTCTTCTCTGTCATAGATTTTTGTTTCAAGCCCCAAATCACAGGCAATCGCTGCAAGTTCAGATGGTGTTGCAAATTGAGCCGGTTCGTTTGCAAGATTTCTTGCAAAACTCATTGCTGCTGCAATCTTTTCGGCTTTTCTTACCATAGCTTCGTTTGCCTGAACATAGACTTCTTTAACCTTTTTGTCTTTCTTTTCACTCTTATATTTATCAAAAGAATAATCAGCGATTAAAGCTCCCATTGTGAATTGTTCCGAGTAATCAAATTCAATTCCGTCAAGAGAAAAAGCAACGGTTTTAGCTTCTATCTGCATTGCTTTTTTTATAGCCTTTGCAGAAGCTTCTCTCATTTTGTTTGGATTGAATTCTTCTTTTTTGCCAAGTCCCAAAACAAGAACTTTTCTGTAAACTTCCTGGCCGTATGTCGGCAAAAGATATGTTTCGCCGAATTTTCCTTCAAATTTATCTTCGTCAACCGCGTATTTATTAGCAAGTTCGCAAGAAGTTTTTTCGCCTTCAAACATACTCACTACAAGCAAGTCACAGTTGATTGATTTGCTGTTTTCAACAACTTTAATTTCCATACTAAAACTCCTTTCTTCTTCAAGTATTGTATACTATTTGAAGCTATTTTTAAATACGTTAATCGGATTAGTAATCATTCACAAAGTCTGTTTGAAAAACTGTTAAAATTCCGGGACAGAAGTACTTGTATTTAAACTTATACAAAATAAAAAGGACAATAACTAAAGTTATTGTCCTTTTTATGGTGGGCGTTGAGGGACTTGAACCCCCGACCCTCTCCTTGTAAGGGAGACGCTCTACCAACTGAGCTAAACGCCCGCACACCATATTTAATTTTCACTTTGTTCAGTTGGTAGAGCGTTAATTTCTTTATTCGCTCGGCTCTGCCTTTCTGAACTCTTTACGGATTATCTAACCTCGTCGCCTCGCTGGGCAACTGAGCTAAACGCCCGCACACCATATTTAATTTTCACTTCGCTAGTTGCATTTGAGGCTATAACATAAATCAGAGATTCATTTACCCCCGTCCGTACACCTTGCGGCAAGACTTATATTAACCTAAACAAATTTTATTGTCAAATCTTTGATTAAAAAACTACATGAATCAAAACCCAAGACGCTGTTTTTAAGCATTTCTCTTCCCGCCTGTTTTTAAATACTCTTCAATAAACCCGTCAAGGTTCCCGTCCATGACTGAATCTACATTCCCGACTTCATAACCTGTCCTGTGGTCTTTAACCATTTTATATGGATGAAAAACATAAGAGCGGATTTGAGAACCAAAATTAATATCAACGTTTTCGCCTTTTAGTTCAGCTAATTTTTTTTCATGCTCTCTTTGTCTGATTTCAAGGAGTTTGGAAGCCAGCATCTGCATGGCATTTTCTTTGTTTTGAAGCTGCGACCTTTCCTGCTGGCATTTAACCACAATCCCTGTAGGCTTGTGCAGAATTCTTACTGCCGTTTCTACCTTATTAACATTCTGCCCGCCGGCGCCTCCTGAGCGCATTGTATCAATTTCTAAATCCTCGGGCGGAATTGTTATTGTTTTTTCATAATCCGGAATAATCGGAGAAACCTCGCAGGAAGCAAAACTTGTCTGGCGTTTGCCGTTAGCATTGAAAGGAGAAATTCTTACAAGCCTATGCACGCCTTTTTCTGCCTTAGCATAACCGTACGCATATTTTCCGGTAATCTTGATTGTTGCAGACTTAATCCCCGCTTCTTCTCCGTCAGAACGGTCAATAAGTTCAACTTTCCATCCTCTTGATTCTGCCCAGCGGGTATACATTCTAAGAAGCATTTCCGCCCAGTCCTGAGCATCAGTTCCGCCCGCTCCGGCATTAATCGTTAAAAAAGCGTCTGCTTCGTCGTATTCTCCTGATAGCATTTTTTGGATATCGTATCTATCGAGTTCCTTTTCAAGTTCGCTAAGAGAAGGCTCTGTTTCTTTAATAAGCTCTTCATCCCCAATTTCGTAAGCAATCCGGGCATCGTCAATTATAGAATCCCATTTTTTAACCTGCTCTAAAGTGTCCTTTATTTCTCTTGATTTCTGTCCCAATTCTGTTGCAAGCTTCTGGTCAGTCCAAACTTCAGGACTCTGTAGTTTGGTTTCAAGTTCTTTTAATTCTTTCTCCAGACCGGCAAGGTCAAAGACACTCCTTATTTTTATTTACTCTTTGCTTCAGTTCTTCTAAATTCATTTTCCTATTAACTCAACTACTTTTTTATGAATATTCTCTATTGTATCAGAAGAATTTATAACTTTAACTCTTTGAGGCTCTTCTTTTGCAATCTCTAAAAAGCCTTCACGAACCTTTTTAAAGAACTCAATCCCTGCAGATTCCATTCTGTCTTTATTCTTGCCTACACGAGCTTGAGAAGTTTCTATATCGACATCAAAAACAATTGTTAAATCCGGCTTAAGCCCGCCGGTTGCAAGGGCATTAAGCTTCTTAATTTCTTCTATATCAAGCCCTCTTCCGTAACCCTGATATGCGACAGTTGAATCAGTATGTCTGTCACAGAGAACAATTGTACCTTCTTGAAGTGCCGGCTTTATAATGCAATCAACATGCTGCGCTCTATCAGCCAGAAATAAGAAAGACTCACACCTTGAAGAAACCTCTCCGTCATAGTTAAGCAAAATTTCTCTTATTTTTTCACCCAGACCTTTGGAACCAGGCTCTCTTGTTAAAAGAGTTTTGTACCCTTTTGAGCGGAGATATTCATCAATCAGTTTTATCTGGGTGGTTTTTCCGCAGCCATCCGCCCCTTCAAATGTTATAAACATAACTTCCTCCTGGCTTTATTGTAGTAAATAAAAAGGAAGTTTACAACCCAATTCTTTGATTCAGTTTAAAGTGATCAATTAATTTAACTATAGAAACAATTTCTTCATACATCTGGAAGTACTGCTGAGCATCATCAATAGGTTTTGTAAGAGAGCATAGGGAAAATAAATCCTTGCCCGTTGAAAGAGCTATAAGAAGATATTTGTCATAGAAAGAACAACTTACTTTTTGTGCCTTAAAAGCTGTCTGCATGTTATTTAATCTATTCATAAAAGCAGTTGTAATAAGGTATCTTGCTTCTACTTCATCATCCGTAAATACATCAAACTTCTTTTCAAATACCACATCTTCTAATGTTGTATGTTTGAGTGCCGCATCAGGAGAGGAATGGAATATTCCGTCCGGTTTAATAACCGTATGTCCTTCAAAATTTTTATTCATGTCCAGCTTTACTATAACACCGTTGAAAACAGTTGTTCTGTTTTTCCCGGAACCTCGGTCATATTCAGCTTCAATAATTTCAATTCCGACATCTTTATAAATACCTTCAAAAACATCATCATAAGAAGATGAGGTAAAATCAGGAACTACATTGGAATCAGAAAATAAATATTCATTATCTGTATAGTGCCCTTCATACCATCTCATCGCTCCAAAGCAGCTGCAAACGGTAGGCATTATTTTTGATTTTATTTTGTTTTCAAAGCTCTTTTTTATTGAATACCAGACAAACCATGCAGCCCCTAAGAAAAGAATTCCGCCCTTTAGCACTCCCTCTTTTGCATCTGAATCCAGTCCTTGCAGAAAGAAGCCTGCCCATAATAAAAATAGTCCCGGAATAGATAACAGCGTTGAGGAAAGAATTGCCAGGACAAGACGTAATTTCCTTTGGTTTTCATACTGTCTGACAACGGGAACTATTTTTTTATTATAGTTCTCATAAAATTCATTGCGCATTTGAACATAGGTTTTTGCTTTACCCATATTTAAAGTCCTATTTTCTGGTTGAGTTTAAAGTGTTCTATTAAATGAAGAAGGGAGTTTATCTCTTCAAACATTGTAAAGAATTGTTTTTCATCGTTGACAGGTTTGAATAACGAAGCCACCGAAAACAAATCCTGATTAACCCCGATAGCTAAGATTAACTTATCTTGATAAAAGGCACAGGATATATTTTTTGCTTTAAAAGCCGTTTCAATATTTGTTAATCTTTCCATAAATGCAGTTGTCAAAAGATATCTGGCTTCAACTTCATCATCTGTAAAAACATCAAATTTCCTTTCAAATACAACATCCTCCAGAGTTGTATGTTTCAGTTTACTAAACCCTAAATTTTTTATAAGAGCATCCGGTTTAACTATAGTGTGTCCGGAAAAGTTTTTATTCATTTTAAATTGGACAAGAACACCTTTCCAAACTGTATGTTCACGTGTTCTTGTTCTGCCGTCGCTATCGGTATACCGTTCTATTTTTAAATATTTTAATTCGGCAATCTCTAGAGGAACATCTTTAACCGAGCCGGTAAATACATCATCAACAGTACATTTATCGTAATTATTTATTAATTCAGCATCTTTTAAGATTCTGTGAGAAGGATAAACTCCCTGACTCCATTGCAAATTACCGAAACATCCGCACAAAATCGGCATAACTTTGCCTTTTACTTTGTTTTCAAAAGTTTTTGCAATAAAAGCATATATACCAAAAACCAACGCCCCGGAAATTACCGCAGGAACAAATATTTTTTGTAAATCAATAGAGCCGCCGTTTACCATTATGAAAGTGAATTCAACATAACAGCATGCTATCAATACCAAAACAGGTACTATAAATAAAGCAATTGATATATTAAGCCAAGTTTTTCTTTCTTTCTCAAAACCTTCAAGTGCAGGTAAACAAACTGTTTTGAATTTTTTGTAAAATTCATCACAATAATTATTTTTTTGTTCTTCCATTATTTACTCCGGGATTTATTTTAAGAAATCTGCTGCATTAACCGGTTTTGTTTCAGCTTCTGCAACCTGGAAGAATTCTTGGCGTTTTACCCCGACCATTGAAGCAACAAGTGAAGAAGGGAATATTTCCACTGCATTATTGAGTTCAAGCACAGCTGAGTTATAGAATCTCCTTGCTGCTGCGATATGTTCTTCTACTTCATTATAAGTCTGCATTGCGGTCATCATGGTTTGGTCTGATTTTAACTGAGGATAATTTTCTACAGCTACCATAATTTGACCCATTGCATTTTTAATCTGATTATCAAGTTCAAGTTTCTTGCCGATACTGTTCATATCATTTGGAAGAGCCATTGCCTGGGTTCTGAGTTCTGTAACCTTTTCCATTAACCCTCTTTCATGCTCCATGAATTTACCTGCCAGAGTCAAAATATTAGGAATAAGGTCATATCTCTTTTTAAGCTGGACACTAATACTTGAAAAAGCCTCCATAACTTTGTTTTTCTTTTTGATTACGCCAACATATACACTGTAAAAACCTAATGCTATAACAGCTACTGCAATAATCAAAATCAAGCTTGTATCCATAACTCTTCCTTTCTTATCATATAACCCAAACAATTTTACTATATATTATGCACAACAGAATCAGCTACAAAGAGTATATATTTCCATAAACCCAATATGAGCGCAAAACTTTTTTTACATAATTCTTAGTTTCCGGATATGGAATCTGTTCCACAAATTCATCAGTATCATTATAAATAAGTTTTGAAAACCAGCCCGTTACAGAACCTATACCGCCATTATATGCAGAAATCGCATATAAGTCCTTATTCCCTAAAACTTTTTTCAAACTTTCATAATAAACACTTCCTCCTCTAATATTATTTTCAGGGTTAAAAATATCATTCGGCAATTTATTGTTTTTAACTATTTCAGCATAAGTAGCCGGCATCAACTGCATTAATCCGCCGGCGCCGGTTGGGCTTTTAGCGTAAGGATTAAAGTGGCTTTCTTCTTTTATAATTGATTCAATAATTATAGGATTATTATTGCCTTTGTACTTATCTGCAATTTCGTAGTAATGCAAAGGATAAATCAAGCGCCATCTTAAATCCGTAAACGGCGGCTTAACCGTAAGTTCTTCCATCGCATTTCTCGCGAGCACAGCTGAAATTGTATAATCTCCTTTTTGATATGCTATCCAGCTTTGTATAAATTTATCCTGTCTGCATAGTTCGGCGACAAGGTCATAATCCTTTAACAGCGCCAACTTTATGACTAAATTTTTCTCCAAAGATTTTTTATATGGAAAAACAACCGGCTTGTTGTTCAAATCGAAAAACGGGAGCGTACCATCATCCTTAAACAGATTATAATTCGCTCTATACGCATAATAAGTATCCGGGTATTTTGAAAGAACCTGTTTATAATAATTATTAGCGCTTTCATAATGTTTAAGCTTGTTTGAAATTCTTCCCATATAATACATTACTGCCGGGCTTGATTTTATATTAGGGAATTTTTTCAAATGCAAAAATCCAAGCCGCTGCGCATCTTGATATTTCTTATGAAGATATTTCGCCATAAAAATGTTATACAGAGCTTCTCCTGAAAATTGTCCGTTAGGATATTTTTCATATAGTGTTCTGTAGCAGGCTTCCTGCAAATTGTCCGGAGTAACCTCGTTACAATTAAGGTAAGCTATATAATCCGCACCTGTTGAATTATAATTTTTTGAAGCGAGAAAAGATATACCTTCTTTCCGGGAAGGAAAAACAGAAACATAGTTATCAATAACTTCTATGACATCATCTTGCGAAACACCTGCCGCGTAATCTTTCAGCCCTAATTCTGTATAATATTTTACCTTGTCTTTGTTACCCAGTTTAAATTCATTTTTTGCAAAATCCGCCCAGCTTTCTGCAAGAGTTGTTTTATTTAGAAAAGCTTTTGTTTTCTCATAATCACCGTTTGCATAATAAGATTTGGCAATAAGGAGATTATCATAGTTGGTTAATTTTGGATGTAATTTTTCTATCTCTTCTATGGAACTAATTGCAAAGCGTCCATCCGGAGCTTTTTCTAAATATGTTTTAAAATTAATAACTGCTTTTTCTTTTGCTTTTGCCTGCCGTTTTTCATTTTCCGGCAAATTTTTTAACCCTATAAGCCCCAAATAATACTCGGAAGCTATTGCATAATCACTCGTAGGATGTTTTTTTATAATACGTTTAAAATGGCGTTTGGCTCCTTTATCACCTGTATCAAGCATAAGCGTCGCCATATTATATTCACTTATCGGAACAATGCTTGACTTTGAACTTGAACGAACAATGCGTTTATACTTCTTTATAGCAAGTTCTTTTTTCCCCATATTTGTAGCACATCTTGCCTGGCGAAAAAGAGCTGACGCTTTAAGACTGGAGCCTGAAGGAACCTTCCCAAACTCTTGATATGCTGTCTCATAATCGGCATTTTTATAGCTCTCCAGCGCCGTAGTATACGCTTTTATTCCGCGGCTTTCAGAAGATATGTGATTATAAGTAAAATATCCGATACAAAAAATAGCAAGAGCTACTACTATATATAAATCATACTTTTTTCTTCGTCTTCTCATTTAAATCTTTTCCGGTTTTTGTATCCACCAGGGCAAGGGAATTCCTTAACCACTATTGTAATATATTATCATGCAAAAGAAAAATCCTGTAATAAAAAATTACATTTTATCGCCAATAAAATTCGTTCTCAAAGAAAAAGAATGCCCGAAATATTCGAACATTCCTTTTTCTAAAAATAAAATAATCTTTGTTCACAAAGACTTTAGTTAACAGCCTCATAGCAATCTGAGCAAATTGTCTCAAATCCTGCATGTTCGCCAAGTTTACGGTATTTCCAGCAGCGTTCGCATTTTTCTCCTTCTGCTTTTGTTACCCAGACAGTGACCCCTTCTTCTGTATATTCATTCAAAATGTTTTCAGGAGCTTTGTCAGTTACGTAAGCTTGAGATGTAATAAAGATATCCGCAAGGTCTTTTTCGTTCTGTTTCAATATCTCAGCATCATCCGACTTAACATAAACAGCAACTTCAAGCGAACTTCCAACCTTTTTATCCGCTCTCAAAGGTTCAATTGCTCTTGTTACGACTTCTCTTGTCTTTAAGATTTTTTCAAAATCTTTTTCAAGCTCAGGGTTGTTCCATTCTTTATTTGCTTCTGCCCAATCGGCAAGCAGAATACTTTCCAATCCGCCTCTCTGACATTCAGGAGTATTCTGCCAGATATCTTCTGCCTGGTGCGGCATTACAGGAGTAAGAACTCTTACAAGAGCTTGCAGGGTTTCGTAAAGAACAGTCTGACATGCTCTTCTTGATAAAGATTTTTTACCTGCCGTATAGAGTCTGTCTTTTACAATATCAAGATAGAATGAGCTTAAATCCACTGCTGCAAAGTTTTGCAAGCATTGGAAATATTTATAGAATTCATAGTTTTCAAATGCAACTGTTACTTCTTCCACAAGTTTATTCAATTTGTGAAGCGCAAACTTATCAATCGGTTTTAAATCATCATATTTTACATAATCAACAGCAGGGTCAAAATCAAATATATTACCAAGCAGGAATCTTGCCGTGTTTCTTGTTTTCTTAAAGATTTCCGCAAGCTGTTTAATAATATTGTCACCGATTTTGGTATCATTTCTGTAATCCACGGAAGCTGCCCAGAGTCTTAAAATATCAGCTCCGTAGTTTTTAATAATATCATCCGGTCTTATATAGTTTCCAAGTGACTTGGACATCTTTCTGCCGTCTTCTCCAAATACGAAACCGTGGGTTAAAACTGTTTTATAAGGTACTTTACCCTGAGTAGCAATTGAAGTAAGCAAAGATGACTGGAACCAGCCTCTATGCTGGTCAGAACCCTCCAGATACATATCAACAGGCGTATGTCCTAATTCATCAGCGCGTCTTTCTACAACAGCTCTCCAGGTAACACCAGAATCGAACCAGACATCCATAATGTCTTGCTCTTTTCTAATATGTTTTCCCCCGCATTTAGGGCATACAAAACCAGCCGGTAAAAGCTCTTCCGAAGTGTGTTTTACCCAGGCGTCAGAACTTTCTTTTTCAAATATTTTTGCAACATTTTCTATAGTTTCATCAGTAACAATAGTTTCACCGCAGTCTTCGCAATAGAATACCGGTATCGGAACTCCCCAGGCTCTTTGACGGGAAATACACCAGTCTGTACGTCCTGCAACCATGTTAGAAATTCTGGCTTCGCCGCTTGCAGGTATCCATTTTACCCCTTTAATTGCCTCAAGTGTTTCATCACGGAATCTGTCTACTTTTACAAACCATTGCGGAGTTGCTCTGTAGATTACAGGATTTTTACATCTCCAGCAGTGCGGATAAGAGTGGTTTATATCAGCAGCAGCAAGTAAAGCACCGCAAGCTTCAAGCTTATCTATAACAATTTTGTTTCCTTTATAATACGGAACACCTTCTAAATCTTTATCATTGACAATCTCTGTCCAAACACCTTTGCTGTCCAGAGGTGAAAATACTTCAATATTATATCTGCACCCGACTTCATAGTCCTCAAGACCATGTCCCGGAGCCGTATGAACAGAACCGGTACCTGCATCCAGAGTAACATGTTCGCCTAAAATAATTGGTGATTTTCTGTCATATAACGGATGTTTTGTTTCTAAGAGTTCTAAATCCGCACCGGCGCAAGAACCTATGACAACAATATCTTTTTCTTCCCAGCCGACACCTTCAAGGAAGCTGCCTAAAAGTCCTTGAGCAGCTACATATACATCATTCCCGTATGTAAAGAATGTGTATTCAAATTTAGGGTGCATACTGATTGCCATATTTGAAGGAATTGTCCAAGGAGTAGTTGTCCAGATGACCGCATAAACATCCTTTCCTTTTGTATCAACCAGCTTATTAATCTTTTCAACTGATTCCGGTGTAAATTTGAATCTTACATAAATAGATGTTGAAGTATGATCAGCATATTCAACCTCTGCTTCCGCCAGAGCTGTTTCGCATGAAGCGCACCAGTAAACAGGTTTTAACCCTTTTTCTACATACCCTTTCTTGTACATTTCTCCGAAAACTCTGACCTGTTCTGCTTCAAATTCAGGATTAATAGTTAAATAAGGATGCTCCCAGTCTCCCCAAACTCCGAGACGCTTAAATTCAGCCTCCTGACCTTTAAGGTTTTTGTGTGCAAATTCTCTGCATTTTGCTCTGAGTTCTACCGGAGTGAGAGCTGCTCTTCCGCCTTTAATATTTTTTACTACAGCATTTTCGATAGGAAGTCCGTGTCCGTCATAACCCGGAACGTAAGGAGCGTAATATCCTCTCATAGATTTATATCTGATTAAGATATCCTTAAGGATTTTGTTCAAAGCTGTTCCGACATGAATTTTTTCGGAACTCAAATACGGAGGACCGTCATGGAGTACAAAGGAATTCGCTTTATCACGCTGTTCCAAGTTCTTTTGATATACATTTACCTCTTCCCAGAATTCTTGGGTTTGCGGCTCTTTTTTAGTAGCATTAGCTCTCATCTCAAGAGTCGTTTGCGGTAAATTCAAGGTCTCTTTATATTCCATCTTAATCACCCTTTCTTAATCCTTAATCAAAAATTTATGCTGCAAAATCTTTTTGAAAACTTACATTGCTTTCTGTTTTACCCAATGTATTAGTTTTGGCGCTTCTGTTCTTAATAAATTCGTGCATTTTATTATAATCAAAAACATTTTCCCATCTTGCAATTACAACTGTCGCAACACAGTTCCCTATAAGGTTAACGGTCGTTCTTCCCATATCAAGAATCTGATCAATCCCGAGAAGAATAGCCACCCCTAAAATAGGTATATTGAAACTTGTCAAAGTTCCGGCAAGAACGATTAACGAGGCTCTGGGCACCCCTGCAACCCCTTTGGATGTCAGCATAAGCGCAAACATAATTACAAGCTGCTGTTCCAGAGATAAATTAATGCCCACAAGCTGGGTGGAAAAAAGAACTGCCATTGCAAGGTACAAAGTTGAGCCGTCAAGATTAAACGTATAGCCTGTCGGCATAACAAAACTTACAATTGATTTTGGCACTCCAAACTTTTCCATTATAGACATAGCCTTAGGCAAAGCAGCCTCCGAACTTGCTGTAGTAAATGTCAAAAGAGCCGGCTCTTGAATAGCCTTGATTAAACTTCTAAATGATATTTTTACTATTCTGCACACTATAAAAAGTACAATGAGTACAAATACCGCAAGCGCTACATATAATGATAAAATTATTTTTCCGTAATTGAACAAAATTTCAATACCGTTTGAGCCGACAGTGTATGCAATCGCACCAAAAATACCAACCGGAGCAAAAACCATAACATATTCTGTAAATTTAAACATTATAGTAGAGACAGAGTTAAGGATATCCACAACCGGCTGGGCTTTTTTCCCGGCTGCACATATTGCCAAAGCAAAGAATATACAGAATACAACTATTTGAAGCAGGTTACCGTCTGACATTGCCTGAAAAATACTCGTTGGGAAAAGACTCAAAAACATCTCCCCAAAAGAATTGTGATGAGTCGAAGATGCCATTCTGGTAATTTCGCCAAGTCCTATATGCTGCGAAGCAAGACTGACCATCCCTTCTCCGGGTTTAAATAAATTAGCGAATCCAAGACCTATAATCAAGGCAAAAGTTGTAACAACTTCAAAATAAGCAACCGTCTTGATACCTAATCTTCCAAGACTCTTAACATCACCGTGCCCCGCTATTCCGACAACAAGTGTTGCAAACAAAAGCGGTGCAATAATCATCTTGACCATTCTTAAAAAGACTTCCGCCAAAACATGAGTTCTGACTGCAAAAGCCGGGAATGCCCATCCGACAATTATCCCGAGAGCCAGTGAAATAAATATTGCTATTGTTAATCTCGACTGTTTCAAATATGATTTTCCTTGTGTTTGTACAAAACGGAACAATCAGCTCCTTACAAGAGTAGATTATACACTAAAAAAACTTAAGACAATACATGGTTTTTTACTGTATATTTAAATCTTTTCTTTTGTAATGCCAATAAAGAGTCATATCTGTGAGCAAAAAGAAAGTATTTAACAGATATAGCCAGATAACCCAATCGTTATAAAAGAATAATTTATGAATAATGCCGCAAATATATCCGGTTAAAATTAAAAGGTCAAATGTAAAACTTTTTCCCTTAACGCACTTAGCTTTATAAGTTTTATATGTTGCAATCGGCCAGCTTACTCCAAAGCAAATCATCATTCCGGCTTCAAATACACTCATAACCCCCTCCTCTTAAACAGATTTTAATCTGCATTTAATTCTATATTAGCTGCTTCAATTTTGAAGATAACAGGTCTGATTCCGTCATTGCAGGAACAAATTGCAACTCCGGGTTTTTTTACCCAGTCTCCATTGTAAAACAATTCCTTTGCTCCGCCGTGTGCCAGCGTAAAGACGTATTGATATACAGCTTTCCAGGCTTCATTACAAAAACCTTCCGGACATTCCCAATCTGCATAGAAAACCTGCCCTTCTTTGAGTAAAGGACATGCTCCTATACCATCAGCCCCGTACTCTTCTGCTAATTCTTTATCAAATGTTCTTTTAAGAACCGTAATTTTACATTTTTTCATCATAAGAATCTATTATGTTCTTTTTCCCATTCTACTGTTGTTCTGCTTCCATGACCCGGATATATAATGGTTTCCGGAGGAAGAGTGAAAATCTTGTTCTCAATGCTTTCAACTATTTGGTCAAAATCTCCGCCTTCAAGGTCGCAACGCCCTACACATTCTCTAAATATAGTATCTCCGGAAAATAAACTTCCCTCCGTATAATAACAAACCCCGCCTTGTGTATGCCCCGGAGTATGGATAACTTTTATTTCCGTTTCTCCTAGTTTAATTATGTCACCGTCTTCTACAAATACATCTATTTGGGGTATGCTCATTTCCGGCATTCCAAACATCGGCATAAAACTGTTAACTTTATTCAGCCAGCCCATGTCAGCTTTGTGCATAAAAATTTTTACATCAGGATTAGGTCTTATTCCCGCAATATGGTCAAAATGTCCATGAGTCAACAAAATATACTTAAGTTTTGCACCTTCGGCATCCAATTCTTCCAGAATAGAGCTATCTGTTGCGGAACAGTCAATTAAAGCCGCATTCCTTGTTTGTTCATCTATTAAAAGATAATTATTATTATCAATAGGTGGTTCAATAAATGTTTTTATAATCATAATCTAATTGTAAACAAAAAACCCGAAGATTCAACTTCGGGTTTTACTGTTCTAACCTATTGCAGAAAGGTGTTTTTCTTCCTTATCTTTTTTTTCTGTTTTGGACGATTTACCGACCAATTTATAGCCTAATCCTGCAAGAGCAAGTATACATACCGCACCTATTGCTAATTTCTTATTCCTTGCAAACCATTTACCGCCTTCGTTTCCGGGTTTGCCGCCTCTAAATACGGTTTCATCAAAAGTTCCTCTTGCATCAGATTTTATTTCTATCGGTATATTATTGTCTTTAGTATGAAGTTTACTGTTAAGATACAAATCTAAAGCAGATTTGCCTTCATTATAGCTGTTATTATTGTGCCATTCAACTTTTTCCTGAAGACAATTTTCGATGTAGGTTTTTTGTTTATCAGCAAAAGTATTGTCATCCAAAGACTTCAGGTATTCTTTTAATTTTTGTGCGATTTGTTTGGAGCTGTGATTTTTTCTTGCTTTATCCAAATCTTCGTATGGTGTATCAGCAGCTAATCCCAATTTTTCTGCACTTAACATAAACGGTTCATCCGTGAGCATTCCGGTCTTTCCGGGTTTGATAAAATCAGGAGCGCCTCCGGTTTTTATTGAAAGAACCGGGGTTCCTGCCGCATAACTCTCAAACGGAGTAATTCCGCATGGTTCATAACGGCTTGTGAATATTGCTAAGTCGGCACAGTTAGCAATTCTGTTCGGAAATAAACCGTTCACATAACATACATTGCCTTTAAAGATTCCTTTTTGACCGCCGGATTCAATTCCCTCAATCCTTTGGACAGCTTCTTTGATAGCCGTCCATTCCGAATGACCTTCTCGGAATGCGTCATTTCCTCCCCCGGCTCCAAGAAGCAGTTTGCAGTGTTTGCGAATTTCCAAAGGTACAGATTCATCTTTTAATAAAGCTTCAAAAGCTTCTAAGGTGATTGGCAGCCCTTTTTGAGGATCCGGGCGCCCCCAGGTTGTGAAAAGAATGTCCCCTTCCTTAAATTTTGAAAAACCGCCGAGAGTAAGAGCCAAGTCCTTATCAGCTCCTCTGATAGCGCTGATTTTTGTATCGTTAAAGAATACTTTTGCCACGGCATCGTTATCATTGTCTAAGTTAGATGCTGCATCTGCAATTATATTAATAAGATTTTTCTTATTGGAGGCTTTAGCTTCATATATTACCTCAGGGCTGTCTGAACTAAGGTATGGAGTGTATTTTCTGGGATCATTTGTATCCTTGAAAATTTCATTCAGAGTTCCGGTTCCGAAGAAACCGTCTTGTTTACCGGTCGCCATATTGGCTGGTTTCGCACCGTTTACAACATCTACAGTTTTATTTTCAATTCCTTTTAATTGTTGAGTTAATCCCTTCGCAATGTCTTCTGTTGCCATATCCCTGGTCTCTTTACCGAAATATTTGGATACATTACCGGGAACACAGTTGCCGGGATTTTCTTCTGCCATGTCAATTGCAATCATTGTCATATTAAACAGACCTTCACTATCCAGATATTTAGGGAAGTATGATTTAAAGAAATTATAAACTTTAAGACATTCTTCACCGGTTGCCTTTCCTTCGGCGATTTTCTTAGAAAGAGATTCTATTTGAGAAAAGTGCGGACTTGCTTTAAGATTTTCAAGATCTTTTCTAGTTGCCACGACCTTGAAAAAGTCTATAGGATTCATATAACATCCCTGATAGGACCTGCCAATGTTATGAAATATAGGAACATATCTCATCCCTTCATAATATTTATTACCGGATTTTTGTTTTTGGATTGCATCCGAAAGCATTACATATCCAAAACGGTCATGCAAAATAATATTTTGCGGATTAAATTTTCCCCCCGGATTGCTGCTCATTTTTTCAAGAGCTTCTTCCATTGCTCTGACCTGTTCTGTATAAAACATATCTCCCGCTACTCTTCCAGAATAGAAAATATTGTTTTTCTTTTCTATTCCGACTCGGCCTCCGTATGCGGTGCTGCCGCCATATGCACTTGAACCGTTATTTAATTGTGTCCTGTATTTTTGATAAATTCCGTATGAAGATTTTCCGCTTGCTACTTCCGGAGTGTGAATCACATACATTTTGTCTTTCCTTGCTCCGTTTGTATCAACTTCAAATACTCTGTAGGGAATATTTTCCATTGCAAAACTGTCCATTGCTACACGCTCAACGGAACCTTTAAGGTTTGCATCTTTTAATAGAAAATACCTATCAACTTTGTTCCCGTCTCTGGCTTCGGTAATTAATGCAAAAGACTCGCCGTTTTTTAATTTATAATCTGAATCAACAAGGAAAAAATCATTCCCGCGAGTCGGCTTATAATTTGGGTTATTTTTGATGTTTTCAGCACTCTCCGCCTTTAGTACATATATTTTCCCTTCATTATTGTCAAATGAGTGATATGGCAAAAAAGTGCGTATATCAATATCCTTGTTAGTTACAGTTTTACCATGTTCTGCAATTGCTTCAGGCAGAGCCTCCGCTACATCTCCGAGACCTCCGGCTTTGTATATTCCGCCCAGAAAATTGTTTTCAGTCGCATATGCGGCAATCTGTCCGGGATTCTTATCAGGATTCCCCTTGAAGGATATTCGCATTATCGGGATTGCAGGTTTAGCACTTTCTGTCGGAATTTCCTGTATTTTTAATGAAGGTACGGCATTGTACCTGACGGAATGCGGCGTAATCGCACTTACTTTCATAAGACAAACTCCTTATAATACACACTTCTATATACATAAAAAACTCAAAAGAATAAAAATTAACTCTCCAACCCTTTTTGTTAAGAAATATTAAGTAAATTTTTATTAAGAGATTTCGTAATTATATTAACAAAAAGGTCAATTTTTTTCAATAGGATTACTTTATATATTTAAGGTTAGAATTTAGGTTAGGTTTATTATGATTAACAACATCACAAATGTTGACAGTCAAATAAGTATGACTGTCAACAAGGCAAAAGCCTCAGCAGTCAGCATGCCGATGCCTCCTATTATAGGATTTAAAACTCCGCTTTTAAAACAGAAAGCTTTAATCCGGATAAAAAAGATTAAGCGTACAGATAACATTGTTGTTATAGGTGACATTGATGATGATTATGTTGACATTGTAGAAGATAATTTAATGGAAAAAATACCGCAGAGCGAGTTTAATTTTTTCCAGCTGCAGCCTGAAAAAAGAACGACGGCATTTTTAAAAAACTGTTATATAATCGACTATATTCAATCTCCAACGCCAAAATGCGGATTAGGAACGGAAGCTGTAAAATCTCTGGCGGAGAAGGCAATGTTTGATCCGAGGGCAGAAGGACGTATTGTGACTTTTTCAGCTCCGGTGTGGAAGGAGTCTTCTCCTGCGCTATTCTTCTATAAACTTGGCTTCCGGTTTGTTGAAAAAGGTGCAAATGAGTATATGGAGGAATGTTTAATCAAAAAGGTTCCGGACATACCTCCGCAAATCGGGATGATGTATCTCCCAAAATCGAATTTGCACAGATTACTACGATATGGAGAATTATTTTGATAGAAACCAATTCTTATTATACTTCTAATCCTAAAGCTGAGCAACCTTTGCGGGAGGTCATACAGGCCCCTGTGGAAATTCCGGTACGGCATGTGTTTAATGACAGAGACGCACAGGTTAAAATGAATAAGCTTAATCAGGATATTTATATTAAGGGTGAGAAAGAAAAAAGAAAAGAAAAAGTTTCAATGCTAGCTTTTATTGGCGGATTTACGGCTATTGCACTTGCTCTTGTCGGGCTTAAGGGTATCTTTAAAAAATCTTAATAAGAGAATAATTATTTCATGCTAGAATAATTATATAAAATTTTAAGAGAGGTAACTATGTGCGGAATAGTCGGATATATAGGGAGTAAATCAGCTGTTGATATTCTTTTGGAAGGATTAACAAATCTTGAATACAGAGGATATGATTCAGCCGGAATTGCCGTTGAAGTTGATAACAAAGTAGAATTATATAAAGCCGAAGGTAAGCTCCAAAATCTTAAAGATATAGTTAATAAAAATTATACTCATATAGCAAAATCTACTATAGGTATCGGTCATATACGCTGGGCAACTCACGGAGTTCCTAATACAGTGAATGCCCACCCGCATTCATGCAATTGCGGAAGAGTAGCGGTTGTTCATAACGGAATTATTGAAAATTATAAAGAACTTAAAGCAAAACTTGAAAAGCAGGGCTGCACATTCCGCTCGCAAACTGATACTGAAACTGTTGCGCACCTCGTCGCATCCGAATATGCCAAGTGCGGAGATTTAACAGAAGCCGTAAGACTTGCGACAAAACAAATTGAAGGTGCTTATGCCCTCTGTGTAATTCATCAGGATGTTAAAGATACAATTGTTGCAACAAGAAGAAATGCTCCGCTCCTTGTCGGAATCGGAGAAAAAGAATACTACGTAGCTTCTGATGTTCCGGCAATTATTCAATATACAAAAAAAGCTATGTATCTTGATGATAATCAAATAGTTACGCTCACACCTGATTCTATGAAGCTTATTGATATTGAGAATAATTCTCTTGAACAAAAAATCGAACATCTTCCTTGGGAACCGATTGCATTAAGTAAAATGGGTTACAAACATTTTATGTTAAAAGAAATTCATGAGCAGCCGGATGTTGTAAGGAATGTTCTTTCCGGAAAACTAAGGGCAATTGATGAGCCGGTATATTTGAAAGAAGTTACCTTAGATAGAGAAAAATTGAAAAAACTAAACAGGATTCAGATTGTAGCCTGCGGAACATCTCTGCATGCGGCACTTGTAGGTAAATATATTATTGAAGATTTCTGCGGGATTGCTGTTGATGTTGAACCTTCAAGTGAATATATATACAGAAGAACTATTACGGATGAAAATACTCTTGTAATAGGTGTTTCACAATCCGGAGAAACTGCTGATACAATTACGGCAGTCAGATTGGCAAAGAAAAAAGGGTCTCATATCCTTATTGTAACTAATCGTCCGGATTCTACTATGGCAAGAGAAGCGGATAGTCTTGTGCCTGTTAATGCCGGTATTGAAGTTTCTGTTGCGGCTACAAAATCTTATATGGCACAGTTAATTTCTTTCTACCTGCTTGCAATTTATATGGCGGAGGTTAAGGAATCCATTGCTAAGGAAAAATTGGAAGAATTAAAGCATGAACTCATTGTTCTTCCTCAAAAGATAGAAAAAGTTTTATCTCATAAAGAAAATATTCAAGCTTGTGCAAAAAAATTCTCCGGCTCCAAGGACTTTGTTTTTATTGCAAGAGGAATAAATTATCCTACAGCACTCGAAGGAGCGTTAAAATTAAAAGAAATCAGCTATATTAATGCAACGGGTTATCCTGCGGGAGAATTAAAACACGGTCCTATCGCTATGCTGGATGAATCAATGCCGGTGCTTTCAATTCTTATGTCCGGAAAAGTTTATGAAAAAATACTTTCCAATTCAGAAGAGGCAAAAGCACGTAATGCAAAAATGATTGCGCTAACAGATTCTACTGACCCGAAATTAAATGAACTTTTTGATTCAACAATCAGGGTGCCGGAAATTTGTGAGCTTCTTTCTCCGGCGCTTGCAGTGGTTCCTTTGCAGCTGCTTGCATATTATATTGCAGAATTTTTGGGTAAAGATGTTGACCAGCCGAGAAACCTTGCCAAATCTGTTACTGTTGAATAGGTTGAACTTTATGCAAATAATTTCCGAAACAATTGAAATAGAAAATAATCACAATCCTTCAGTAGAATATATTGAAGGCGAGTTAACAAAACGCAACATTAAACCTTTAAGATGGGCAGTTGTGAATGTTAGTGATAAAATATATACGTTAAGTGTTGCTAAAATAGAGGAATAAAACAATGGAAGCTACTATGATAAAACCGGATATTAAAGATATTAATCTTGCAGAACAAGGCAAAAATAATATTGAATGGGCTTTAAAAGATATGCCCGTTTTAAGAAAAATTGAAGAAAGATTTATTAAAGAACAGCCGTTTGCAGGGCTAAAACTTTCTGCCTGCGTTCATGTTACAAAAGAAACTGCAGCTCTTTGCACGGTTATGAAAGCCGGCGGCGCTGATGCCGTTTTAATTGCATCTAATCCATTATCTACTCAGGATGATGTTGCAGCCGCTCTTGTTAAATATTGGAAGATTCCTGTTCTCGGTTATGCGGGCGAATCTGTAGAAACATACAAACAGCATGTAATAGATGCTCTTAATCATAACCCGGATATTATTATTGATGACGGTTGTGATTTGGTTGCAACACTACACGCACAGAGACCTGAAATGGCCTCTCGCATTATTGGTTCAACAGAAGAAACTACAACCGGGATAATAAGACTTCAGGCTCTTGAAAAGCAGGGAGAATTGAGATTCCCGGCGCTCGGTGTCAATACAAGTCTTACAAAACATTTATATGATAACCGTTATGGAACAGGTCAGAGTGCAATGGACGGTATTATGAGAGCCGCAAATATACTTATTGCGGGAAAAACTGTTGTAATTTCAGGTTACGGATGGTGCGGAAAGGGTTGTGCCTTAAGAGCTAAAGCTTTAGGCGGAAATGTTATAGTGTGCGAAGTTGACCCGCTTAAGGCTCTTGAAGCTGCAATGGAAGGCTATAGAGTTATGCCTATAGCTGAAGCTGCTAAAATTGGTGATATCTTCTTAACAGTGACAGGTGATAAACACGTTGTTGATGTTCATCATATTATGACAATGAAAGACGGAGCATTTCTTTGCAATGCCGGTCACTTTGACCACGAAGTTAATGTTCCGGATCTTAAGTCCCATACAGTTGAAATCAAGAGAATTCGTCCGTTCCTGGATGAATATAAGCTCACTAACGGAAAATCTGTTTATGTACTTGCAGAAGGTCGTCTTGTTAACCTTGTTGCTGCAGAAGGTCATCCGGCTTCTGTTATGGATATGAGTTTTGCAAACCAGGCTCTGGGTATGGAGTTCTTAGTTAAAAATAAAGGTAAATTAGAAAATAAACTTTATACTTTGCCGGAATCTGTTGATAACGAAATTGCTTCCCTAAAGCTTGAAGCCATGGAAATTCAGATTGATACACTTACTCCGGAACAAGAAGAATACTTAAACAGCTGGAAGATATAATATTAAAAAGCGGGTGAATTTATTCCTTACCCGCTTTTTTATTTCCTGATAATTGTTTTTTAAGATATGATATGCAGGTTTTAAGACTTTGTTTTTTATCAGCTTTAGGAGTATTTATTGCATTATCCCGGACTGTGCGGCTAAGCATAAGTCTGGGTGAAGCGTATTTGCGCGCTATCAACAAGTCACGGGTTTTTCCACGGTATGAAATACCGGATGTATTAAATGAATCTATTTTTAACATATAATAACTTTCTTTCAAGAATAAAAACCGTAATATTATTTTTTGCTAATTTTGATAGATTGGATAACATCAAAATTTTTTGGATTTTTCTTCTTTTAGAGCTTCTATAATGATATTTCTTGCTTTTTTCGCCTCATCATGTGTAAGAGGCGGAACCCCTTTTAGCGGATAATCTATACCTAAATTTTCATATTTAGGTATAGCCATATCATGGTATGGAAGAACATCCAAGGCTTTAATATTGTGTAATCCTGCTAAAAATTGACCTAATCGGGTCAAGTATTCTTCTTTAAAAGTTATTCCCGGTACAACAACATGGCGTATCCAAACGGGTTTATTTATCTCAGATAGATATTTTGCAAAATCAAGAATATTTTTGTTTGAATGTTTTGTAAGTTTAATATGTTCTTCATTATCAATATGTTTAATATCGAGAAGGACAAGGTCAGTATATTTTAAAAGTTCATCAACTTTTTCGGTATTTTCTCTATTGAAGTATAACCCGGAGGTATCGAGAGCTGTATGAACCCCTGCTTCATTGAATTTTTTGAACAGCTCAGTTACAAAACCTATCTGTGCCATCGGTTCACCGCCTGTTACGGTAATTCCTCCGGCACAAAATTCTTTAACTCCCTCGTATTGTTCAAAAATCTCTTCAACACTCATTTTTTGATTTTCTTTAAAATCCCAGCTGTCAGGATTGTGGCAATACTGGCACCTAAGCGGACAGCCTTGCGTAAACACAACAAACCTTATTCCGGGGCCGTCAACTGTACCACAGCTTTCTATTGAATGTATATTGCCATATATTTCGGTCATTTTGTTAATCTCCTCTTTCACTAATATTTTACTATAAAAAATATTTTATATCAGAACGTATATGTGAATAAAATACACCATACTTATAATGTTGTATAATATTTCTATGAATGAATCATTGAAAGAAATTATAAAACTTGTGCCCGAACAGCCCGGATGCTATCTTTATTATGATAAAGACGGAGAAATTATTTATGTAGGCAAAGCGAAAAACCTTAAGCGCAGGGTTTACAGCTATTTCCATAAGCAGCATGATAGTGTTAAGACCAGTGTACTTGTATCTCAGATTGACAAACTGGAATATATTATAACCGATTCCGAAGTTGAAGCTCTTATTTTAGAATCCCATTTAATAAAAAAACATAAACCAAAGTATAATATTTTACTCAAAGACGACAAAAAATATCCGTATTTTTTAATTACAGACGAAGATTTTCCGAGGATTCAAATTGTACGCAAAAAAAATCTAAATCCGGATAAGGGAAGGTTTTACGGTCCTTATACGGATGTCGGTGCAATGTATGCCACTCTGGATTTTTTAAAGAGATTATTCCCGCTAAAACAGTGTAAAACCCCTAAATTTTCAAACCGTCCATGCCTTTATTATCATATAGGTAAATGCCTTGCTCCGTGTCAGGGAAAAGTTACACCCGAAGAGTATCAGAAATTAATCCGACAGGTGGAACTATTCTTAAGCGGCAAACAGTCGGAACTTTTAAAACAAATCCAAGCTCAAATGCAAAAGTATGCAGAGGAAGAGCAGTTTGAAAAGGCTGCAAAAATGAGAGACAGCTATCTTGACCTTCAAAAAACACTTGAGAGACAGAAAGTTGTTTATGAAAATACTAAGCTTAATGAAGATATTCTTGCTGTTTTGTATGAAGACGGAATCCTTGCAATAGTCATAATGATGATTAGAGAAGGGCGATTGATTGATAAAAAAGATTTTACTTATTTTGCGGATAATATTGATAAAACAGAGTATTTTGAAACATTTTTCAGAGATTATTACACGGGGCTAAAGCTTGAGTATCCGGATAAAATTATCTCTAAGGATTTGGAAGAAATCGGAGATAAGGAACTTTATCAAGATTGGCTCAAAATTATTTCCGGTAAAAAAATAACAATTAATTACGGTAAAGGACGCGGAAAATACGGAGAATTATATGAACTTGCGCTAAAAAATGCAAGAAACCTTCTCGATAATGCCAGAATCAAAAAAATGTCCCAAATAAGAGATGATTTTAATGAGGTTGGCTCGTATTTAGCAGAAAAATTGCATCTGAAAAATTTCCCAAACAGAATGGAATGCTATGACATTTCACATATTCAGGGTACAAATACCGTAGCTTCAATGGTAGTATTTCAAAACGGTCTCCCTAAAAAATCCGCATATCGCAAGTTTAAAATCCGTTCAACTGAAGGAAAACCGGATGATTTCCTGTCAATGAAAGAAGCTTTGACCCGCAGACTCGCGCGATTAGGCACAAAAAATTGGGAGAAGCCGGATTTAATAATCATAGACGGCGGCAAGGGTCAGCTTTCCAGTGTTATGCAGATAGTTGAAGAATTGGGGATAAAAGATATCGATTTCATTTCGCTTGCTAAAAGAGAAGAGGAAGTGTTTCTTCCGCACAAGTCAAAATCAATACTCCTCCCCAGAGACTCAAACGCACTATATCTGATTCAGCGCATAAGAGATGAAGCACACAGGTTCGCTATAACCTTCCATCGTGATTTAAGAAGTAAAGCCATAAGAAAAGAATCTTAATTTGTTTGTTGGTTATTCAAAGCATTCAACCTTGACGTAACAAGGTTTTTTAGTCAAAAAGTTATATAAAGAAATAATCATTTTAAGCATAATAATCTAACCTCTTGTTGTTGAGTAAACTTTGAGCTTGATTTTTTACGGCTCTTGCCTTAGAAGCAACTTTAAAATCCTGTCCTGACGGATCAGAAGGCGCCAATGCGGATTTTACCACTTTATCTGCATGTTTAATGGTTTCTTCCGGATTTTCAGGGTTAAGGACAGGCATTTTAATATCAACATGACCGCTGACAGGGATACCTTGAGCATTTTTTTCTATCACAATCGGACCGGCAAGAGAACCTGCTGTTTGTTTGTGTGCCAGCTCATGTCTATATATTTCCGAGTAATTCCTCTGCGCCAATGCCTGTTGTTCTAAGCTTCTGAAGGTCGATATAGTTAAACAGTCCATTTAAAATTAATATACCCCTTTACACTTGTTTTATCATTATACACAATTTTAAAAATTTTGCAAGGGGGTCTTAGCAACTTTGTATAAGAACCATTTTATTCCCTTAATCACCTATTCACTATTCACCGGTCACAACTGACCAACTTTATAAAATCTTAATATAATGTTGTAAAAACAATGTACTATTATTTTATTTAGGGGGTATAATATAATTAGTGTAAACTTGACAACTACGTATGAGTGAAAAATAAGGAGATTACAAATGTCAGAATTAACATTAGAAAGAGAATCTTCAACAACTGATTTCGTAGGCGGAAAATGGCAGACAGAAATCAACGTTAGAGATTTTATTCAAAAGAACTACACACCTTATGATGGTGACTCAAGCTTTTTAGCAGGTCCAACCGAAGCTACAACAAAATTGTGGCAGGAATGCTGCGAACTTTTCAAAAAAGAACGCGAAAACGGCGGTGTTCTTGATATGGATACAAAAATTGTTTCTACAATAGTATCTCATGGTGCCGGCTATATTGATAAAGACTTAGAAAAGATTGTAGGTTTGCAGACAGATAAACCTCTTAAAAGATCTTTACAACCGTTCGGCGGTATCAGAATGGCTGAAACTTCTTGCAAATCATACGGTTATGAAGTAGATCCTGAAATAACAGAAATCTTTACTAAATACAGAAAAACCCATAACCAGGGTGTATTTGATGTTTACACTCCGGAAATGAGAGCTGCAAGACATGCTGCTATCCTTACAGGGTTGCCTGATGCATACGGAAGAGGTCGTATCATAGGCGATTACAGAAGAATTGCTCTTTATGGTATCGACAGATTAATTGAAGATAAAAAAGAACAGCATGCTTCTGTTGACGGCGAAATGACTCCGGATAAAATTCAATTAAAAGAAGAGCTTGCTGAACAAATCAGAGCTCTTGAAGAAATGAAAGAACTCGGTCAAATCTACGGTTACGACATTTCCAAACCGGCTAAAAACGCTAAAGAAGCTGTTCAATGGTTATACTTTGGCTACTTATCAGCTGTAAAAGAACAAAACGGTGCAGCAATGAGTCTTGGCAGAACTTCTACATTCCTCGATATCTTTATTGAAAGAGATTTGAAGAATGGTACTTTAACAGAATCAGAAGCTCAAGAATTAATCGACCACTTTATTATGAAGTTAAGATTGGTTAAGTTTGCAAGAACTCCTGAATACAATTCATTGTTCTCAGGCGACCCTACCTGGGTTACTGAATCAATCGGCGGTGTTGGTATTGACGGACGCCACATGGTTACTAAAAACTCTTTCAGATACCTTCACACTCTTGAAAATCTCGGTACAGCTCCTGAACCTAACATGACAGTACTATGGTCTAAGAGATTACCGCATAACTTCAAACAGTATGCTGCTCATATTTCTATCAAAACTTCATCTATCCAATACGAAAACGATGACTTGATGAGAGTAACTCACGGCGACGATTATGCAATCGCATGCTGCGTATCTTCAATGGTTGTAGGTAAAGAAATGCAGTTCTTCGGTGCTCGTGCTAACCTTGCTAAATGCTTGCTTTATGCAATCAACGGCGGTGTTGACGAAAGATTAAAAACTCAAGTCGGTCCTAAATTCAGACCTATTACTTCTGAATACCTCAACTACGATGAAGTTATTGAAAGATATGAAGATATGATGGAATGGTTAGCAGGTCTTTATGTTAACACATTGAACTGCATCCACTACATGCACGACAAATACTGCTATGAAAGATCTCAAATGGCTCTCCATGACAGAGATGTTAAGAGATATTTCGCAACAGGTATTGCAGGGCTTTCAGTTGTTGCTGACTCACTTTCTGCTATTAAATATGCAAAAGTTAAAGCAATCAGAGACGAAGATGGTGTTGTAGTTGATTATGAAATCGAAGGGGATTATCCTAAATACGGTAACAACGATGACAGAGTTGACGAAATCGCTGTTCATGTTGTTAAGAAATTCATGGCTATGATTAGAAAACATTTCACTTACAGAAATTCTATTCCTACAATGTCAATCTTAACAATTACTTCAAACGTTGTTTACGGTAAG
>CALUTN010000002.1 GCA_944323665.1 Candidatus Gastranaerophilales bacterium
TGAATACAATACAAGGCTGATGTTTTTTTGCTTGTTCAAAAAGATCTCTTACGCGGGAGGCTCCGACACCTACGAACATTTCAACAAAATCGGAACCGCTTATTGAGAAAAACGGCACTCCTGCTTCTCCGGCAACAGCTTTTGCCATAAGTGTTTTACCTGTACCGGGTGCACCGACAAGAAGAACTCCTTTGGGTATTTTGGCGCCGAGTTTTACGTATTTATCGGAATGTTTTAGAAAATCAACAATTTCTTCAAGTTCTTTTCTTTCTTCATCAATTCCGGCAACATCGGCAAAGGTTGTCTTAACCTTGTTGTCCATAAGCATTTTAGCTCTGCTTTTCCCAAAAGACATTGCTTGTGCACCGCCGGCTTGTATGGATTTTATAATAAGCATAATGAATCCAAGCACAAGAAGAATTGTTATCAAAGACGAACCCAGACCCAGCATTGAAGAGGATTCGTTTGATTTTTTTACATTAATTTCAACATTATTTTTTTCCAATATAGCAAGAATATCGGAGTTTTCGGGATATGCAACTTTGTACTGTAATTTTGGCGGTTTGACTTCTCCGTAAATCGGGTTAATCTCTTTTTTTGCTTCAGGCTGTTTAATCGGTAGTGCAATAAGTACTTCCTTACCCATATCAACACTCTGAATCTCTTTGTTTTCAACTTTTTGAATAAAGGATGTATAAGAAATTTCTTCTGTGCTTGAAGTTGGGCCGGAAAAGAGCATTGAAATGAAGGCAAGCACCATTATCCCCAAGATTACGTACATACCGATGGATTGATTTTTATTCATAATTCTCCCTTTTCTTACTATGCAAGAATATTATACCAGAAAAAATCTTGTTGTGTGTAGCATATCGGGCAGTATGAGTTTGTGTTAATAAAAGTTTACAAAAGGCAATTTTTGCTGAGGAAGAGACTTTATATATATATATTATATAAACACAAGGATAACTATGACTTTAGGAAATGTATTTTTACATGGAATGATGCACGGCATTTTTGACGGTACGTTAGCGATGCCGTTTAGCAGAGCTTTGTGGTGTATTAATCCTTGTGGTATGTTTAGTAACTTTTTGTATTTTACGCCAATGTCTTTTCCTGCTGTTTCGCCCTATTTTTCCATATTTACCGATATGCCGTCTTTGCCGGCACACAACTTGAAAGGAAAAACAGATTATTCAGATTTTTGGGAAAATCTGCCTGAACAACAATACCAATATGATTATCCGACAGATATGTTTGTTTATAAAAAAAATGAAGATTCTTGTAAGAGAGAAACTAAAAGCAAAGAATCAACAATAAACGATAACAAAACATTTCGCAAAATGCTAAATTTTGTTCTTGAAAAAGAAGGCGGTTATGTATCAAATGACTGCGGCCAAGCCGGAAATATGGGAGTCTTGCAATCTACTTATGATGAATACCGTAAAAATAACGGTCTACCTGTTCATAACGTAAAGGAATTAACGCTTCAAGAAGCGGAAGATATTTACTATAACATGTATTATAAAGCAAGCGGTGCTGATAAAATAAAAGATTCAAAATTGGCTTTTCAAGTATTTGACACTGCGGTTAATATGGGAGTTTCAGCTGCTAAAAAATTATTGGAACAAAGCGGCGGAGATTTTGCGCGGTATGAGGAATTAAGACTTGAGCGTTATGAAACAATCGCACAGAAAAATGCGGATAAAGCGCAATACCTTACAGGATGGAAGAATCGTGTCGACAGCTTGGAATTGTATGCAGAAACTAATTTCACGGCATTGGCCTAGTATACAGGAGTTTGATTTACCCAAATTCCGTGGTTTCCCGTTATTTATCATGCCCTATTTTCTCCTGAAATATAAAAAAAAGCCGTTTCTAATGAGAACGGCTACCAGACTTGGGGAGGAGGTATGAAAAACCATTTGGTTTTCCATACTTTGATTTACGGCTGGGGTTTTCAAATCTTTAGTTTAGTTATCTAAAACTCATCTATTTATATTAGAAAAGTTAACTTATTTTAAGCTCATATTTGCCATGCACTCGACAATTAATCTTTTTTTGGTTATTATTAGAACTAACATTAGCCTGAAATAACTAAAAGGAGAAAAGAAATGCAAGTAATATTGAAAAAAGATGTGCAGAATATCGGCGAAGCCGGAGATTTGGTAAACGTTAAAGACGGATATGCAAGGAATTTTCTTATACCTAAGAATTATGCTGAGATTGCAACAGAAGGTGCTTTAAGAAACAGAGAACAAAATATTGCAAGAATCAAAGCAAAACAAGAAAAATTGCATCAGGAAGCTTTGGCAAAAGCTGCTGAAATTGAAAAACTAGGCTCTATTGAACTTTCTGCTAAAGCCGGTGAAAGCGGTAAACTTTTCGGTACAATTACAACCAAAAAATTATGCGAAGAGCTTAAGGCTAAATCAAATATTGAAATTGACAGAAAAACTGTTTCCCTCAATGCACCAATTAATAAAATCGGTGAATACACTATGCTTATTAAATTAACATCAAAAGTTAAAATAGAACTTAAAGTTATTGTTACAGCTTCTGAAGTAGTAAAAGAATCTATTGAAGAAGAAATAACAGAAGAAACAGTTGAAGCATAGTTAAAAAATTTGTTATAATAAAGACGTACCAGTATTAAACCGGTACGTCTTTTTTAGCAGAATAAGAAAGTGAAAATATGAAATTTAAATCAAAATGTTTTCCTCCGGGAGCTTTGCCTTACAGGTCAGTTGAGTCAGCAACAAAACTTGTAGCAAAATTTTTTGACCAAATGCCCTTTCTT
Organism: Candidatus Gastranaerophilales bacterium; assembly: GCA_944323665.1. GTDB lineage: Bacteria > Cyanobacteriota > Vampirovibrionia > Gastranaerophilales > Gastranaerophilaceae > CAG-196. The sequence continues at coordinate 2,798 of CALUTN010000002.1, forward strand.
GCGGAGCTTCCTAATATGTGTGTAACTGATACGGTTTTAAACAGAACTCTGTCTAATATTCCCGGAGTTTTGATAAAAGATTCAAAGATTGAGTTAAAACCGGAGGGTACCGTATATCAGAAAGAATTGGCAAAGCTAAATAAAGCTTTTAATAATCCGAATATGTCTAATCTTGATTATTTTAGAATTGAAGCACCTTTCATGGAAAAATTTTTACAGATAGTAAAAAAATTCAAATCAGCGAATGCAGTAGTTAATTTGTTGGGACCGTTTACCATGTCACAGCTTTTGAATGTTGCGGCAGATGAACAAATGCTTACCGAGCGAGGTTTTCGGCGACTTTATATACAAGCTGTATGTGTAAAAGCGCTTTGGATTATCAATAAGATTAAGGAATATTGTCCTACGACAGTTCCAATAATTGTTTTAGACGAATTTTTGTACGGACAGCTGGGTAATCTTAAGCGAGAAAATGAGGACATAACCGTTGATATGGTTACAAATATATTTGCAAAAGTAACGGATAAAATAAAATCAGCAGGCGCCCTGGTTGCAGTACAATGTTTTGATAAATGCGACTGGAAAATACCTATAAATGCCGGAGTTGATATTATTTCTTTCGATGCATATAATAACCCCAACAACCTTTGTATAATTCCGCAAAAGATTATTGAATTTGTTTCTCATGGCGGGAAAATAAATTGGGGAATTGTCCCTGTAATGACCGAGTCAATGATTACAGCGTTGAATATTGATTATGTGTCTCACCGTTTACATTCTACACTTGAGGGATTAATTCTGTCCGGTGTGCCGGAAAAATATGTATATGATTCGGCATTGGTTTCAATACAGGGCAATGTCTGCGATATGCCGGTTATATTTGCCGAAAAATCCATAATATTGTCAACTCAGCTTTCAAAGAGAATCATGCTAAAATTAAAGGTTTAGACTTGCATTGTTATCAATAAGTATGATATTTCTGATGAAAGAATGAGCCATTAAGAGTAAATAAGGGTTCATCTCATTTGTAGCAGAAAGATTTACTTTTGTTTCGTGTGTTTCGTTGATTTTGTTTTGAGAAGAGATATTTTCAATATCTATATTTGTATTCATTGAAAAGGAAGAACTTTCATCTATAAGACTTTTTTTAAGAATATTTTTAGGGAAATTTTCGGAACAGGTAATCATTATGTCGATTGAGTTTGATGTTGTAAGGATAAAATCTCCTTTAATATTTCCAAAATTTTTTGTCTGAATAAGCACGGTCAGTTTTGAGTTATTAGAATCCTGTTCTCCTTCCTGTTGTGTAATTTCAAGGTCAAAACCTACACCTTCATTGAGCGGTAACCACGGGAGATATAGCATCATAAGACTTTTCAGATTTTGGGTTGGGTTATTTGATTCAGCCAGGGCAATACAGGAATTAAGTACACTTAATGTTTCTTGAATTTGTTCATTGCTTAATCCTTGTTTTGAAGCGGAAGCCATGGCTATTATAAGACTTGTTACTGCGTGTTTGCTGTTTTGCAGAATAAGTTTTGATATGTCATTTAAACTAATCATGCCGCTAAATATCAGATTAATCGTATTTTGATGTAAAGGTGTATTTACGGAGTTGTCGCCGAACAAAGCGGATAAAGCTTTTTGATTTTGCAACAATTCATGATTAATATTGCCCAGGGAGCCTCCAATAAGAGGGCTATTTTTGTTTTGGGCAGACATAAGTGCTTGCCACAAATTTTCCGGAAGCCCCAGTAAGTTTTTAATAAAGACCGCCCTGTCAATTCCTGCAAGGTAATTCATTTGCAGTTCTTGGGTGGTATTTTGAAGATTCATCAGGATATTTTTAACAGTTTGTTGTTTGATATTAGCAAGTGAAGAATTTATCTCCGGTGCGAAACCATTGATTTTATTATTATTTTCAATATTTTGAAGTTTTTTCAGATACAATTCCGGATTCTGCAGTCCTAGAATTATCCTGCTTATACTGTAACCGTCCATAAATATATTATAACAATATTTTATCAGAAGTGAATAGTGAATGGGTATTTGACAATTTCTTATATTTATTTTTATTTACCGGAAATTTTTCCCTGATATTTAAATTATTGGAAACATTTTTATAAATTTGTAAAATTTTTGTAACAATTCTTCTGTAAAAGTCAATTTCTGCTCTCGGACTGTTTTATACTAGTTGGGTAGAAGTGTTATGAAAATACAGCCGGAATCAAACAGTATAGCAATGACCGGGGGGTCGTGGTCATCATTTAAAAACAGTATCAAACAGCATATTATTGATGCTGTACCTCAAACTACTATAAGAGACGGGGCTAAAAGAATTGAAAAATGGAAATATCTGGATGAAAAGATGTCTAAACCTGCTGAAAACAGGTTTATAATGGGAGCTACCGCTATTATTACTCAGCCGGTCATTGACTATAATAATCATAAAGTCGATGAAGAAACCAGGCGTGTCTCCAGAAACAGAACAATTGCTAAAATTCTTGCCGGTACCTGTGTAGGAATGATTGTACGCGGTTCATGTTATAAACTTGTTAAGGAAATGACCAACATAAACGGGAATAAAAATTACAGCAAATATCTTATACCTAAAAAATTTATGCAGGAATTGTCTAATGATACAAAACTTTTAAAAAATTTCAGGAGTGCACTTTCTACTGCTGTTGCTATTCTCGCAATGTGTTTTACAAACTTTGCAATTGATGCTCCGTTAACTGTTTATTTAACAAACAAATTCAATGCAAAAACTGAGCCAAACCGTATAGATAGAAAGAATAAGGAGGTCTCTGATGGCTAATCCTTTTCAAAATATACTTAATTGGGTTGCGCAAAATTTTCGAAAAGATGCTTCAAAGATGCTTATTTGGACTGGGGTTGCCGGCTGGGGACTTTCTTCTCTTGCGCAGATTTGCGGTATTGCATTCAACAAAAAAATACCTAAAGAACAAAAAAGTTTTCTGATTCCTCAGGAAATTGCTGATGCCGCCGTTAATGTCGGAGCGTTTTTTCTGATTACTCAGGTTACCAAAAAAACTGTTGCAAAACTTTTTTCTACCGGGAAATTAGCGCCGCAAAAAGTCAGGTTGTTTTTGAATAAAAATAAAGAATTGTATTCTGATAAAGTAGGGAAACTTGGATTTGACTTGGATGAAGTTCTTAAGAAGAATAGTGATTTTCCCAAAGAGGAATACTATGCATGCAAAAATTTCTATACAACAATTGCAACTGTTGGCGCCGGAGTCCTTTCCTCCAATATTGTAACTCCTCTTATCAGGAATTATAGTGCATCAAAAATGCAAAAATCTTACCTCGAAAAGAATTCTTATCAAAAACAAATTAACCCGTATTCAAAATCTTCCGGCATGAAAATATAATTTGCTAAAACCGGTAAATTAAGATAAAATTGATACAGGGCGGAGGAGATTAATGAAGTATGATTACGGAATAATAGGCGGCGGACCTGCAGGATATACAGCGGGTATGCTTTTAGCTCGTAAAGGTGCTTCCGTAGTAATTTTTGAAAAAGATAAGCTCGGCGGAACATGTCTTAATAAAGGCTGTATACCTACAAAATCTCTTCTTCATTCTTCTGAAATTTATAAAGAAGTTTTCTGTTCTTCGAATATAGGTTTAGATGTATCCGTAAACTCTTTTGATTTTTCAAAAGTCATAGAAAAAAAAGAACAAACTGTTGTTAAAATAAGAAAGTCCCTTGAACTTGCCGTGAAAAATTCCGGTGCAGCGGTTGTGTATTCCGAAGCCCGTATCAAGGATAAAAATACAATCATAGCAGGAGATAATGAATACATTGTTTCTGAAATCATATATGCTGCCGGTTCAAAACCGAGAGAAATAAAAGGATTGGAATTTGACCATGAATTTGTTCTAAGTTCTGATGATGTATTGAATATCAGGAAACTGCCGAAAACTGTTTTAATAATTGGTTCAGGTGCTATCGGTATTGAGTGGGCAAGAATTTTTTCAAATTTCGGAACGGAAGTTTTTGTATCTGAAATTGCTGAACACCTCCTTCCGATTGCAGATATAGATGTTTCAAAAAGGATTGAGAGAATATTTAAAGAGAGAAAAATAAAATATTTCCTTAATGATAGTATAGAAAAAATTGATAAGAAAACCGTTACTTTAAAATCCGGAAACACAATCAACCCAGATTTTATACTTTCTGCAGCCGGAAGAGTTCCGCTTAAACCGGACTTGGAATGCACTGTTTTAGGGGATTCTTGCGGTGAAATTCAGCTTGCGCATTATGCAATTCATCAGGCAAAAAAATATGCTCTTGGAATAGATTATGATAAAACTCTCATTCCGTCGGTAATTTATGGGGAGCCTGAGATTGCATGGGTGGGTTTGAGAGAGGGTGATTGCGGAGATGGTTGCAAAAAAATACTGCTTCCGGTTACGGCTCTCGGTAAATCCTGGTGCGATGATTCAACTGAGGGTTTTATTAAACTTATTTTAAATGACAATATGATAAAAGGTGCTCACATTGTTTCTAAAGAAGCATCAGCTTTAATTCATGAAATTATAATAGCTATGCAGAACAGGTTGACAGCAGATGATTTAAAGAAAGTTTGCTTTGCCCATCCAACCTACTCGGAAGGGATTTTTGAAGCTTTAATTCGTGCTTAAACAAAGAAAAAACCTTTCGTAAGAAAGGTTTGGAATCTTGTTTAATAATTCCTCATGTGTGTAGAAGGTTAGTGTGTAGGTTGTATGAAAGGTTGTGTTATGTGTTTATTTAATGTTTGCTGTCTGTACCGGTATATATATAAAGTATATTAACAGAATATAATTGCAATAAAATATATATATTGTAACAAAACTTTACAATATGTAACACAGTAAAAAAATAAAAGAAAATTTACAGGTTTTGTAAAACAGATAAATTTATTCTAAAATTAGGGTTTGATTAAAAATTTAATTGCATCTCCGGCGATATGTCTTTGCATTGCGTATTCGACTTTGTCCAGCGAGAGAGTGTCGGTTATAAGTTTTTCGTCTTTTATTTGACCGGATGAAATTAATTCAAGTGCTTGTCTGAAGTATTTAGGAGTATGGTGGAAAACACTTATTAATTTCATATCACCGTAGTGCATTTTTGTTGCATCAAAACATACTTTTGAACCTGACTTGCATCCTCCGAAGAAATGAACCGTTCCGCCGGGTCTTACACAGGAGAATATAAGTTCCCAAATTTCCGGCATACCTACGCATTCAATGGCAACATCCATTCCTTTTTTTTCGTCAGAAAAATCTTTAAAAATTTTTACGGGATTTGAATATTTTTTTAAATCCACTATTTCATCAGCATGTGCGAACTCATCTGCAAGCCTTAGTTTAATAGGATTTCTACCTGCAACAATAACTCTTGCACCTTTGAGTTTAGCTAATCTGGCAAACATTAATCCAATAGGGCCTATCCCGATTACACCGACACTTTGCCCAGGTTTTATATCAGTTCGTTCAATTCCGTGCACAACATTCGCAAGCGGTTCGGTGAATGCAGCTTTTTCAAAAGGAAGTTTGTCCGGAAGCAATAAGGTATTTTTCTTTACAATTCTTTCCGGAATAACTATATACTCTGCGTAAGCTCCATTAAGCAAGTTAAGATTCTCGCAAAGGTTGTATTCTTCCTTCCTACAAAAAAAGCATTCCCCGCAGGGGGCGGAATTTGCCGCAACAACTCTGTCACCGGGTTTGAAATTAGTAACATCAGCCGCAACCTTCTCTACTGTACCGGCAAATTCATGTCCGAATCCCGAGGGGATATCTTTTATGAGAACCGGATGTCCCCTTCTGTATGTTTTAACATCTGTTCCGCAAGTTAGCGCAGCTTCAATCTTTACAAGGATTTCTCCGGCTGCCAGAGGTTTAATCATTGTATTTTCATACCGGATATCCTGCGGTCCATAGAATAATACAGCTTTCATTTTTTATTTTATACTCTGCATAATTGTTGCAGTTATGTCGTCACCGCCGCAGATAACCGATGATTTCGGTACAACCATCGTATATCCCATTTCTTTAGATTTTTTGCTAATAATACCTGTAATATTATCATCTGCAGCTTTAAGCTTTGTTGTATATTCTTTTATATTAGCTTCTCTTTTTGCCTGTATTTGTTTTTCGTAGTTTTCTGCAAGAGATTTTTTCTTGTTAGTATCCGTTTGCTTATTTATATCGCTTTGAGCTTTTTTTATGAAAGCGGCGAGTTCGCTGTTTCTTTTTTCTTGTAACTTTTTAAGTGATTGTACTTGTGATGATTTTGCGACCACTTTTTGTAAATCCACTACCGCAATTTTTTGAGGCTGAGGAACTGCAAGCACTGTATTACCTGCTAAAAATAAAACCATAAGTCCTGAAAAAATAATTTTGTTTAATTTCATATCTAACCTTCCTGTCTTTTATTTCTTCTGTTAGCTAGTTTTCTGCATATCATAACGGACAATGCTATAATTATTATACCAATCGACATAATTATTGCAACAGGCAATCCAAATAAATATCGGATGCTGTCAATACGTATACTTTCAACTGCGATTCTGACAATTGAGTACAATATCAGATAAATTAAAGCAATGTCTCCTTCCTGTATGTGTTTATATTTTTTTATCAAATAGAATACTACCGCAAATATTATTAAGTCCAGTATACTTTCGTATAGAAAAGCCGGATGGAAGTATTCGTTATCAGTATATGGAATAGGTCTGTATTGTGGTGCAATATATAATTTCCAGGGCAGATTGGTCGGGGTTCCAAAGGCTTCAGAATTAAAAAAATTTCCCCATCTTCCGATTGACTGAGCCAGAGGCAGTCCTGCCGCAGATATATCACATAGTTTGCATATTGATATATTCTTTTTTTTTGCAAAAAGCACAAGACCGGCAAATCCACCGATTAATGCACCATGGATTGAAATCCCGCCATGTCTGATTGCTAGGATTTCCGTCGGAAATCTCAGGTAAAAATCATAGTTCAGACAGCAATAATAAAGCCGTGCACCTATAATGCCCGCAATTATAATATATGGTGCCATATCAATTATTGTCTCTTTTTCTAACCCGAAATATTTTGTGCTGATATAATCAGCCCAAAAAGTTCCGACCACTATTGCAAGAGCAAGAACAACACCGTAAAAATATATATTTACACCAAAAATTGTGCAGAGTATTTGTGAATGTGATGCGAACATTATTCCTTAACAGATTTTTCTGCAATAAATGTATTGCAATCTTTTATTAGCTCTTGAACATTTTCTTTGTCTTCTGCCGTAGGATTTAATTCCAGATATTTGGTAAAATTGCTTGCAGCAGCTTGTTTGAGCTCAATAGCTTTTAGTGTATTATCAATATTTTGAGTTTTTTCACCTTCTGTTTGTTTAGATGCGGATTTATCTGTAGAGACAGACTGTTCAACTAATTCATCGGCATAGCTTGTTTGTGCACTGCCGAGAGAATAATAGAAATCAACATAATCCGGCTTGATTTTTATTCCGTTTTCAAGAGCTTCAATAGCCTTATCATATTTTTTTGCATTAAGCGCAGCTATGCCCAGATTATAGTGTGTTTCATACATGGACGCATCTAAATCAATACTTGCTTGCAGTCTGTTCATTGCGGATTCATAATCCCCTTTTTGCATGTATTCAGCGGCTTTATTATTAAGTTCCTGCACTGCTATGTTATTTATACAAGCAGTTGATACAACTGCTATAAACAGCACTGATGCAATCAGTAAAGCTTTTTTCATATATTCCGATATCCTCAAATATTTCAAATTAAATCAAATTTAAAGACATTCTAATACACTTCAATTAAATAATCAAGTTTGTAAAGATGTAAAACTCAGTATGTTTTTGTTATACTTCTTTTAGAGGTAATTAATTATGAAAGATATGCTAGATCAAATAATCCAGATAGAAAAGAAATATAAGGAACTGGGAGAAACTCTGTCTGATCCTGCAGTAATCCAAGATTATAAAAAATTCCGTGATTTATCAAAGCAAAGAAAATCAATGGAAGAAACAGTGAATCTATATTACGAATGGAGGAAGGCAACAGAAGCCATAGAAGAAGCAAAGCAGATGATTCATGAGGAAAAAGATGAGGAGATGCGTGCTTTTTTGAAAGCTGAAATGGAGGCTAATGAGGCTAAACTTCCGGAGTATGAAGAAAGAATGAAAGTCCTTCTTCTTCCTCGCGACCCTATGGACGACAAAGACATTATGCTTGAAATCAGAGGCGGTGCCGGCGGAGACGAAGCAAATATATTTGCGGGCGATTTGATGAGAATGTATTTGAGATATGCGGATAAAATGGGCTGGCAGACTCAAATTTTGAGCAAAACCGAATGCGAAGCCGGCGGAGTTTCCGAAGTAATTATTTCAATGAAGGGTGACAGTATTTATTCCCGCCTCAAGTATGAATCAGGTGTTCACAGAGTGCAAAGAGTCCCTGCTACAGAATCACAGGGGAGAGTTCACACTTCAACTGCGACAGTTGCTGTTATGCCGGAAGTCGATGATGTTGAAATAGAACTTAATATGAACGATATTGAAATTACAACCGCACGTTCAGGCGGAGCCGGCGGGCAGAATGTTAACAAAGTTGAAACTGCCGCCAGAGTTTTTCATAAACCTACAGGAATTATGATTTTTTGTACGGAGGAGCGTTCACAGCTGCAAAATAAAGAGCGTGCGCTTCAAATTTTGAAGGCTAAGCTTTATGATATGGAAGTCCAAAAACAAATGAAGGAAATAACCGATTTGAGACGTTCTCAGGTAGGTACCGGTGACAGAAGCGAACGTATAAGAACATATAACTTTCCTCAAGGCAGGCTGACAGATCACAGAATTAACCAAAACTTGAATGTTTGGACAGTTATCGACGGTGATTTGGATGAGCTTATTGATTTATTAACTGAATATGACCAGAAGCTCAAGCTGGAAAAATTGGCGGAGGTAAATTCTTAATAACGTGAATAGATTGAGAAAATGTGCAGGGTGCGGGGATTTGAAGCACTCCGGGTGTATGATTAAATTAACCAAAGACTTTAAAAGCGGAAAAATAGTTGTTAATCCTGATTCCTTAACATTTGGCAGATCTGCATATCTTTGTTATAATCAAAGTTGTATAGAAAAGGCATTAAAAAAGAATAAGCTCAATCGGGTTTTAAAAACGGGCGAGGATTTGAAAGGAATATTGAATGGACAATATAAGAGTTAGTGAATTGGCTAAAGAGCTGAATTTAACAAGTAAGGAAGTTATTGAAAAATTTGCGGAAATAGCAATAGTAGTAAAATCGCATTCCAATGTTGTTACGCCGACTCAAATTAATAAACTTAAAGAACATCTGGGTATTCTTCCTAAGAAATCCTCTTCAAAACCAAAAGCCTTCATTGTAAAACGTGCCAAGACCAATGCCGAACCTGCCGAATCCGAAAAAACGGAAGAGAAACCCGAAAAACATCCGACAACAGAAAAAGCTTTAAAATCGGATAAAACTGAAAAAACAGTGAAACCGGAGAAATTACCGGCAGATGCTGATGCCGAGAAGAAACCTGAAAAAGCGATTGTTAGAGTAGAAAGAACTAAGATTGAATATCCTAAGAATCAATCAAGAATTGAGATTGTTCGCAAAGCTCCTCCAAAACCTGTGCAGGGAGAAGATGTTCAGAAAAAAGAAAAGAAAAATTTTGTAAAGCCCGGCGAAAAGAAATTAGTTGAAAGAAGAATAATTCCTCAGGAAATTTACGAAGGGAAAGGACAGTCCAAGAAAAAGAGCGATAATAAAAGAAAAGAGCGTGATTTTAACTCAAAAAAAGAAGATCAGGAAATGATTTCTCTGGAAAAGGCTGCTGCACAAAAGCATAAAAAGCGTTCTCATAAAGAAGAAGAGAAAGAAGCCGTTACGCAAATCGTCGTAAATCATGCAATGACAATAAGCGAGCTTGCGGATAAAATTCAAAAGACTCCGGCAGAAATTGTAAAATTCCTTATGTTCCAAGGCATAATGGCAACAGTTAACCAGTTAATTGATGTTGATGTTATAAAAAAAGTTTGTGAAGAATATAATTTAGAGGTTCTGGAAGAAGATATAGATGCTTATATTGAGGAAGAACTTGAAAAAGAAGAAAAACAGAAGGCTTTGAGCGAAGTTGATAAAAAACTTCTTAAGAAGCGTGCACCTGTAGTAAGTATTATGGGGCACGTTGACCATGGTAAAACAACTTTACTTGATAGTATCCGTGCATCAAAACACAAAATTGTTGCAACCGAAGTCGGAGGCATTACTCAGTCCATAGGTGCGTATACGGTTTATCTGGATAACAACAAAGAGAAGAAAATTGTATTTGTTGATACTCCGGGTCACGAAGCTTTTACGGAAATGCGTGCAAGGGGTGCTAAAGCCACAGATATTGCGATTCTTGTTGTAGCTGCCGATGACGGGATAATGCCTCAGACAATTGAAGCTATAAACCACGCAAAAGCCGCAGAAGTTCCGATAATTGTTGCAGTAAATAAGATTGATAAACCTGGTGCTGATCCTGATAAGATTTTACAGCAGTTGACAGAGCACGGTCTTGTACCGGAAGCTTGGGGCGGTGATACTATTACTGTCAAGGTTTCTGCATTACAAGGTATCGGTATTGATGAACTTTTGGAATATATTCTGCTTGTGGCTGAGGTGCAAGACTTAAAAGCTAATCCTAAAGCTGAGGCTTCCGGGGTTGTAATTGAGGCTAACCTTGATAAGGGCAAGGGTCCGGTTGCGACACTTCTTGTTCAAAACGGAACCTTGAGAACCGGAAACTGCATTGTCGTAGGTACGGCTTGCGGAAGGGTCAGGGCTTTGCTTTCAGACTCAGGAGAAAGAATCCAAAAAGCGGAACCGTCTACACCTGTTGAGATTCTTGGTCTAACAGAGGTTCCAAATGCAGGTGATTATTTTGAAGTCGTTAAAAACGAAAAAGAAATGAAAGCTATTATTGATAAGAGAAAAGAAAGAGAACGCAGTAAACGTCTTGATGCAATGATACCTGCACACATGAGAAGAGAATCCGGGGCTGCTGAGGACGATGTACCTCATCTCAATCTTATTATCAAGGCTAACACCCACGGTGCAGCGGAAGCTGTGTCACAGGCTATTGCACAGCTTGAGTCAAAAGAAATTGTTACTAAAATTATACACGTAGGTGTTGGTGATATTTCGGAAGCTGATGTAATGCTGGCATCTGCATCAAGCGCTTTAATATTAGGATTTACGGTAAAAGAAGACGCAAATGCGCTGGCAGCTGCGGAAAAAGAAGGTGTAACCATCAAGAAATATGATATTATTTATCAGGTACTTGAGGATATTGAAAAGACCATGATTTCACTTCTTTCACCTGATATTAAAGAAGTCGAAACGGGTAAGGCTGAAGTCAGACAAATCTTTACAATCGGTAAGACGACAAAAATTGCCGGCTGTTATGTAACAGAAGGTAAGATTAACAGAAATGATACGGCTGCCGTAATAAGAAACGGCTCAGAAATCTTTAAAGGTTCTGTTGATCAGCTTAAACGTTTCAAAGATGATGTTAAAGAAGTAGCTCAAGGTTTTGAATGCGGTATTTCATTTGTTAAATACAATGACCTTGAGGTCGGAGATATTATTAAATTTACAACAACCAAAGAAGTTGAGCGTTCAGCCTTAGAGTAGAAAGGATAACACATCATTTTACATAAAATGATGTAAAAGTATGAATTTTATATCGGGGCTAATGCCGCCCCGCACCCCGCACCATATTTCTTTCTTTTGTTGCGATATAAAAGAAAGAAATATGGAAAAGAAAGAAAACAACGCACTGTTGCATTTTTCTGACGAAAAATGCCTGCTTACAACCCTCCCCGGGGAGGGTAGGATTCCTTTGCGAACGGTGTGAGCTTAGGAATCCGGGAGGGGTATTTCTGATAATCCAAGTTAGAATGGTAAGATATCAGCCGCGAGCGTGTGCCTGTAAGGCACAATAGCGAGCGTAAGAGATTGTGCGAAGCACAACCCCTATGATGCCCGAAGGGCATTGTAAACAATGCGGGTTTCTTTTTTCTTTTCGTACTTTTCTTTTTTCTTTTCTTCGCAAAAAAGAAAAAAGAAAAGTACAATCAAAAGTAAACAAAAGGATATTTAAATACTTCTCCAACACATGCCAGAAATGGCAGCCTTCACTTCTTCTCGCAGGAGAATACATCTTAATACGTCATTTTATGTAAAATGATGTATTTAATGCACATTTAAAGAAATTTTAGAATTTCTTTAAATGTGCATAGGCTGCATCCATGGCTTTTTTGCCGAGCTTGCCGAAATCTATAGTATACATTGTACTGTCTCCAATTTGGATTACGTCGGATATATGTCCGACACCGAGTTTTTCGTGAAAAACTCTTTCTCCGACATTAAAATAATATTGGGTTGCGGTATCTTTTAATTCTTTTTCTTTTTCAGCTATCTCTGCTTGTTTTTGCTCTTCTTTTTTTCTTTCTTCCAATCGGCGCTTCATAACATTATCACGGAAGAAAGCCTCAATTTTTTCTTCCTCTTTTTGCTTGTTTATCGGATTTTTTTTGATAATCATTTTCGCAGGAGTCCTTTTTACCGCCTCTGCAGGCTTCTTGCTTCCCGGCGCGACAAAGTTTGCTCCAAATCCTGTTGTCGGTTTTACAAATCCGTCAGGGGTAAAGGTAGACTTGGTAAATGATGAAGAATTTCTGTTATTTATACTACTATTCTCAGCATCTCTGTATTTACCCCCATATTTACCCCCTTTTACAGATTTTACTGCATCTGTAAATGTGCTTGAGTGTTCGGAAGAATATTCTGATTCTTCTTTTTCAATCAGGTTAGAAGGGATTTCATCCAGGAATCGGCTGGGAGAGTAGTATTTGTATTCACCCCACATTTGACGGCGTTTTGCGGTGGTTAAAAATAGCTTCTGTTCCGCTCTTGTAACACCTACATACATTAGTCTTCTTTCTTCTTCAAGTTCGGAAGTTATATTCATAGTTCTTGCAGAAGGGAAAATTCCTTCATCACATCCCGCAATGTAAACTATAGGGAATTCCAACCCTTTAGAAGCGTGGAGTGTCATAAGAGTTACATTATTGGCTATTTCGTCCATTCCGTCTATATCAGACACTAATGAAACCTGTGCAAGAAATTCTCCCAGAGTATTGTCAAGCTCTTCCGGTTCAAATTCGTTGGCTACGTTAACAAGTTCTTGCAAGTTTTCTATTCTTGTTTCGTCTTCCGGTGTGTTAGAAACCTGTAACTCTCTTAAATATCCGCTTTTTTCAAGTACAAGACTTAAAAATTCCGGCAGATTGTAATTAGGCTGTGCTTCCTGGAATTTCATTATAAGGGTAGAAAAATCTTTTAGTTTGGAGGCTGTTCCTGATTTTATTGTTGAAATATTATCAACATCGAGTATCGCGGCAAAAAGGCTGATATCCTGCTCGTCTGCATAATCTTGCAGATGCTTAAGTGTTGTTTCACCTATTGCGCGTTTCGGAACATTTATTATCCTGCGTAAAGATTGTGAATCATCAACGTTATAAATAAGCTTGAGGTAGGCTATTGCATCTTTAATTTCTTTACGGTCGTAGAATTTAAGTCCGCCATAGATTCTGTATGGAATCCCAGCGGCAATAAGAGCTTCTTCTAAAGCTCTTGACTGCGCGTTAGTTCTGTATAAGACCGCAAACTGATTATAATTATTCGATGTTTGCGAGATTGAATTAACTATATAGTTCGCTTCATCTGCCTCATCCTGGGCTTCATAGTATGTAATTTTTTCTCCGTCGCCTTTCTGTGAATAAAGAACTTTATCGACCCGCTCTTCATTATTTTCTATAATTGAATTTGCCGCATTCAATATATTAGCTGTAGAACGGTAATTTTGTTCAAGTTTAACGATTTTTGCCTTCGGAAAATCTTTCTGGAAGTTCATGATTATTCTAAAATCAGCGCCTCGCCAGCTGTAGATGGATTGATCCACATCCCCTACAACACAAAGCGATCTTTCCTGCGGAACTTCCGGCTGTAAGTTTGTGTATAGAGCATTAACCAGCTGATATTGAGCAAGGTTAGTGTCTTGATATTCGTCTACCATAATATGCTGGAATTTATCATAATATTTCTTGCGAACATCCGGATTTTGTTCAAGGAGCTTTACTGTTAAAAGAAGCATGTCGTCAAAATCTATTGCATTATTATTGTTTAAAGCGTTTTCGTATTCTTCAAATACTCTTGATATCTGCTGTGATTTAAAATCTCTGGCAAAGGTTGCAAAAGTGTATGCATCCTGCATTTTATTTTTTGAATTTGATATAACAGCCTTAATAAGTTTTGGCTGGTAAATTTTATCGTCCAGGTTTAGTTTTTTTATAGCCTGTTTAATTATTGCAAGGGAGTCGGTTTCGTCATAAATAGTAAAGTTTTTATCGAGCTTTTTCCCTGATTGAAAAGAATAATTTTCAATATCTTGTCTTAAAATTCTGCCGCAAATACTATGAAAAGTTCCTACCCACATATATTTAACGACTCTTTCTCCGAGAATTGATGCAAGTCTTTCTTTCATTTCTCTGGCTGCTTTGTTGGTAAAAGTAACAGCAAGAATTTTACCTGGAATCGCCCCGTTTTGAATCATATACGCTATTCTGGTAGTAAGTACTCTTGTTTTGCCGCTGCCTGCTCCAGCAAGAATCAAAAGGGCGCCCTGTGTAGTTTTGGCAGCCTCAAGCTGCTCTTTATTGAGATTTTCTAAGATATTTTCCATTCCCCTATTCCCAAATACATAAATTTGTGGTATCATACACTAGCATACACAAAATTATTATTATTTGCAATTGATAAAGGTGGTACGATGATTGAAATTTTAGATTCTTTGGATGAAGAGCAGAAACAGCCTTCTATTATGGTTCCTATGGATGATATGGATGTGGCTGACAGCTCTCCGGATACTGTTGATGAGTTGGCAATGGAATTAGCTACTATCAAGCAGCCCGCGAAAAGAATTGCAATTATCGGGTCAAGAAACCTTGCTATTACACATCAGCAAATGATTGAAACATTAACAACGGCTCTTGTAAGACAGGGCAATACAATTATCACTTCCGGCGGTTCTTGCGGTACTAATGCAGCTGCAATAAGAGGTGCTATGAAGTCTAATCCTGATAAACTTAAAGTTATTTTACCTCAAACTATAGGACAGCAGCCGTCAGACGTACAAGACCAGCTTATCGGTGTTCCTAATATTGTGGAGCATGCTGACAGAGCTATGATGACATTGGCTGATGCTTCCAGAGTTTGTAACAGAGAGATTATTGATGACTGTAATCAATTGATATGCTTCCTTTCTCATACAAGCCGTACTCTTCATACTGCAGTAGAGTATGCAGAAGAAAACCATAAAGTTGTTACAGTATTCTACTTAGATTAATAGGTTTGATTTATGGATTTGATAAAAAAACTCACCGGGAAAAATCCTTCTGAGTTTGAACCTGTAGCTCAAGCTCTTGTGAATAATTCTGATAAAGAATTGTTTTCTGCTCTTGTTAAGCAGGATGATTTTTTATTTGATTTTATAAAGGACAATGTTGCAAAAAGAATTCAAAAAGCCTGCAATAAAGATAACTATTTGAACTTACTAGAGTTTTTTGATTATTATTCGCCTTCTTACGATACTATGATTGCGGAAGTTTTACATACATTCAGCGGAGATGAACTTTTGCCCGCCATTAAAGAAATTTTTATAGACGGAGAGGACTCAGCAAAAGCTTATGCGGCTAAATATTTTTCTTTTGTTAATAAAGACTTATTAGGAGACATAATTCCGCTCTTACGTCAAACTGCATTTTCTAAATTTGAACCTCTGTCAGTAAATTCAATAGAAGTATTATCTTTATTAAACGATGAGGAATCAAAGAATGAGGCTCTTTCGCGGCTTAATAGCGATGATGATTTTATGAAATTTGAAGCTGTTAAGTTTCTGGTGAATTATCAGGCTAAAGATTCTATAACAAGGATTCTGGAGGTTATGAAAGAATCTTCATTGTCCGAGAATATAGCTTGTCAGATACCGTTTTTAATTCCGCTTGAGGATTTGATTAAACAGGATGAAGAGGCTGCACTGTTGGTTTTATGCTATATTGTAAATGCAATACCGGAAATTGTGCCCCCGGATTCCGTAATTGATTACGGTTTGTATAATATTCTTGAAATCATTATGAAGTCTCCTATTACAAGTACTTCTGCCGTACTTTTAAGGCTCGCTAAGGAGAAATTCCAAGAGCTGTATTCTAACGAGGAGTATATTTTTGATTGTGACAGAAATACAAAAAATGAAATTAAGGAAATTAATAGTCTGCTTTCATCACTCAATACAAATAAGTTAGACAGTTTGTTATATGACGAATTATTTGAGGGAAGCGACTTTGTGTTCTTTGCTCTTGACTATGTGAATGAGATTGAAGAATTGGAAGCTCTTTTGGATAGTCAAAATCCAACACTTGTATTGAAGGTGCTTACTATTTTAAAAGAAAAAGGCTCGTTAACAGAAAGCGCAAAAGAGGAAGCTTTAAAACATATCCAGGCGCCGGAAATAAGAGAAATTATAGAAGTTCTATAGTATGTAATCCGAATTACCTAAATCAAAATCTTTATTAAAATCTTTTATAACTTCGGATGATACTTTCCAGTTGATTTTCCCTTGAGGATATTTAATGTAGTGTTTGGCTGAACAAAGAGTTGATACCATGCAGGAATCCATAATATTCAAGTGTGAAATATCTACTGTAAGATTTTCGCAATGGTATTTTTCAATATAAGAACTTATGTGCTCAACAGCTTCTATTGGATTTGTGCTGTAAGTATCAAGTATTTCACTTTGGGGTAATAGTTGTATCATGTATTTTCCTTATTCTGTATAAGTTAACGTCATAAGTCATATTTTTTTTATGATTTTTTAAATTAAATCCCCCTTTTAGTGGAAATTTATTTTATAATATAATATGTAAGTGGAAAAGGGAGATATATTATGGCAGGGAATAAAGAAAATGCATTGGAAGCAGCTAAGAAAATTAAACTTTTGGCATTTGATGTAGATGGAGTTATGACAGACGGAAGTGTTACTTATGATGAAAACGGGGTTGAGTACAAGACTTTTAACGTAAAAGACGGGCATGGTCTTGTCAGGATGAATCATTCAGGCTTTATTACAGCTATAATTACCGCAAGAAACAACGGAACTGTAAGGCATCGAGCTGAAAATCTTAATATAACAGAGATTTATCAGGGACAAAAATATAAGCTTCCGGCTTTGGAGGAGATTATGAAAAAATACAATCTTACATTCGAGAATGTATCATATATGGGGGATGATCTTCCGGATGTTTGCATCTTAGAAAAGGTCGGGCTTGCGTGCTGTCCGAATGATGCAGTAAAAGAGGTTAAGGATATTTGTAATTTCCAATCTTCCGTAAACGGCGGCAGAGGCGCAGTACGGGAATTATGTGACTTTATACTTGATGCTCAGGGTATAGAAAAAGAATACATTGTAGCGGAAGGTAAAAACAGATAGGAATTTCAGCTGTTGTTAAGAAGTGTCTGTTCTGCTCTTTGCCGGAGCAAAAATCTTTTAATGCTTCTGACTGCCGGAATCTATATTCTGGCGCTTTATTCCGTGCTAAGCGGACATTTATTATTCTTTTCGGCAATTGTTTCAATTCTGGCTGTTGCAGCAATTATACAGGCTCTTTTCCCGGTCAAGTATATTGTTGTTTGGATTCTTATTTTTTATCTCGGGGCTGTAAATACGGTATGCAGTCTAAAGGATTCGGATGAGCTTTTAAATCTTGCTCCTGTTAATTCCAAAATTACGGGAACGATAATTTCTATACCGCAAGGAGCTGCAGAAAATAAGCCAAAATTTTTTCTCAAGGTTAAGAGTATAGAGTTTGGGTCGGTGAGAAAAGAGTTTAAAGACGAAAAGACTCTGGTAACTTACACTCCTGATTTAGCCGAGCCTATATCCTATGAAGGTCTAAAACTTTATAATACATGTGTTTTTGAAGGGAGGTTATCCGCTCCTTTTAAAGCAGGTAACCCTTCCCAGTTTGATTACGGAAATTATTTAAGAAATCATGAAACATATTCAGTGTTCTATGCTAAAAAATATGAGGTTTTAAATATTAAGCCGTCAAGATTTCAAAAGTTTATGCAAGGGGTGAATGAATACAGGGAAAGAATAATAACTTCCCATTCAAAGTATTTAAAATCCCCAAATCTGGAAATTCTTGGAGGTATTGTGTTTGGTGATGATGCTGTATCTCCTCCTAAGAACATAAAACAATCTTTTATTAATTCAGGTCTTTTACATATTCTTGCTGCTTCAGGAATGAATGTTGCATTCATCTATTCATTTTTCTATTTCTTTATGTCTGTCTTTGGAATAAATTTTAAACTTAAAGTTTGTTTAGGTATTGTTACAGTCTTAATTTATTCTCTTATGACAGGGTTAGGAGCTTCTGTGATAAGAGCTGCCTGTATGTTAGTGTTTGTCCTCATAGGTAAGCTTATTGACAGGGATGCTCACAGTATTTCGCTGCTTTCGTTTGTTGCTCTTCTAATGCTTCTGTATAATCCTTTGTATATTAATGATGTAGGGTTTCAATTATCTTTTATTGTCACCTTCGGAATTCTGGTGACGGCACCTTTGATTGCCAGGTTTAAAAATCGTGCTGCAGATTTTATTGCAGGAACGATAAGTATCCCTATCATAGCGCAGTTATGGGTGATACCTGTTCAGATTTTCTATTTCAATAACATAAGTCTTTATTCTGTATTTGCCAATATAATGAGTGTACCGATTCTAATGGTGGTTAGTTTTGGAGGTTTTGTAAGTTCTCTGTTGGCTGGAATACCTGTTATATCCGACTTTGTTTGTAAAACTTTTGACTTTGTTTTAAATCCTCTAATATCTCTCCTTGTTAATATTTCGGATTTTTGGGGCAATCTTCCGCATGCGGCTTTGCAGACAACACATCCTTCCGTGTTTCAAATAATTATTTATTACGGGCTTTTGTTGTCGATTACTGTACTTTTTTATAAAGAACTGAAAAATAAAAATGTTTTAAAATGGGGTGTCCTTATTCTGTCCGTTATACTTGTGATATCGCTGATACCGGTGAAGAACCAAAATTTGGAGATTACGGCATTTGATGTAGGTAACGCAGATTGTTTTCTGATAAAAACTCCTGATAATAAATATTTGATGGTTGATACTGCACGCAGCGGGTATAGAGGCGGAAAAACTCAGGCTGAAATAATTGTTCTGAAATATCTAAAGGATAGAGGCATAAAAAACATTGATTCTATTGTTATTACACATTTTGATAATGACCATTGCGGCGGGGCAGTGCCTCTGATGGAGAATGTTAATGTTTCCAAAATTTATGTGAATACTCTAAGACATGATTCTGAAGCAGCAAGACAAATTTATGAAACCGCAAATCGTACTCATACAAAGCTTATTGAGACTAAAAATAACGAGTATATTTACAACAAATCAGACCTTAAAATTACAAATTTTTCCGGAAACAATGCGAGCGGGAATGATAACGATGATTCAATTTTGACAATGGTTGAATATAACGGCTTCAGAATGCTATTTACGGGAGATTCAAGTGCTGATGAAATTATGAAACACAATGAAATCCCCGGGGAAATAACTGTTCTTAAAGTCCCTCATCATGGTGCAGCAGGAGGTGTAAATAAAGACCTCATGAAGAAATTTTCTCCGAAATATTCAATAATTTCAGTAGGCGAGAACAAATTCGGGCATCCCAGTCTATATACCCTTGAAATTCTTAAAACTTCAACTATTTTAAGAACAGATATAGATAATTCTATCCGTATAAAGGCGGATAAGAATGGTTATAAGGTTTTAACTTATGATATAAAGAGGCACAAGTATATCCGGTTAAATAAATAATAACAAATTAAGTTAAGAATATATAAAGGTCTTACAAAACTGTGCTAAACTTAAATTATGTTAAATTAATGCTTATTTACAGGAGAGGAAAATTATGATACCAATTTTAGATTCAAAAAGACAGTATGCAAAAATCGGAAATGAAATAGAAAAAGTTGTTTGTGAGGTTTTGCGTTCAGGCTCATACATATTAGGCCCAAATGTTAAGGCATTAGAGGTTGAACTTGCGAAATACATTGGCTGTAATTATACTGTTTCGCTCAATTCAGGAACAGATGCCCTTCATCTTGCACTAAGAGCGCTAGATATAGGTAAAGGAGATGAAGTTATTACAACAGCATTTACTTTTGTTGCTACGACCGAAGCCATTGGAATTGTAGGTGCTACTCCTGTTTTTGCGGATATCAATTCTGATACATTTAATATTGACCCGGCTAAAATTGAAGCATTAATTACGCCTAAAACAAAGGCTATTATTCCGGTTCATTTATATGGTCAGCCATGTGATATGGATGCGATTATGGATATTGCAAAACGCTACAACCTTTATGTTATTGAAGATTGTTGTCAGGCTATAGGTGCTGAATACAAAGGTAAGAAAGTTGGTACTTTCGGCGATATCGGATGTTACAGTTTCTACCCGACCAAAAATCTGGGCGGCATGGGGGACGGTGGTTTAATTACCGTAAACAGCGAAAATCTCAAAAACAGAATTGTTGCGTTGAGGAACCACGGCGGCGCAGTTAGATATTACCATGATGAGATAGGTGTAAATTCCCGTCTTGATGAAATACAAGCTGCAATCTTAAGAGTTAAATTGAATTATATTGATGAATGGAATAAACAAAGAAGGTCGCATGCTTCAACGTACAATGAATTGTTTGCAGGGTGTTCTGATATTCAGACTCCAAAGGAATTGTCTGATACATATTGTGTTTATCACCAGTATACGGTTAAAATTCCTAACAGAGATAATATCCATAAGATGCTGCAAGAAGCAGGAATCGGAGCAATGCTTTATTATCCGGTGCCTTTGCACCTGCAAAAGGTTCATGCTCACCTCGGATTCCATAAAGGAATGCTTCCGAATACTGAAAAATGTACGGAAATGGTTATTTCTCTGCCGATGTTCCCTGAGCTCACTCTTGAAGAACAAAAAACAGTTGCGTCAACCTTGATTGATTGTCTTAAAAAATCAAGTTTGGCTGTATAAATATATTATCGTTAAAACGGGCGGTCTTGTTTACAAGACCGCCCGCAAGACTATTCTTTCAAAAAACTAAAGGCTACAATTTTATCAATATTTATATGTATCCATTCATACCGGTTTTCTGCAAAATCTTCGCATTTGGTTTCATAAATCTCGCTTATCGTGCACAGAGAAGCATCTGTCAAGTTAATGAAACCGTCTTTATTGCAATCATCACATTCAAAGACTTTTCCCGTTATTTGATAATGGTTCGTCAGAATGGATACAAGATTGCTTTCACTTTTTTCCATAATTCTCTTAAAAGTTTTAATTTTGTCCATACAGAATAATCCTTTACTTTATTTATACAAGTACAGGATTAAGTAAATAGTAGTTTTTTACAATTAATAAAGCGGTTACACAATCATATCATTAAAATCTTTCGGATCATCATAATTAAACATGTGTATAAATGTGTAGAGCATCTTTGCCGCAAATCTCTTGGTTCCAAGCTCAAGCATAACCCGTAAAGCTTCTCTGTTACTGGTTATGTGGTATGGGGTTCTGTTAAAAGCCAGATTATCATAGTAGTTGGCTACATTAACTATTTGGCTCAGCTCTGAAATATAATCACTTGAAAGACCTTGCGGATACCCGGAACCGTCATTATTCTCATGATGCTCGAGAGCAATCTTAGCAACTTCTTCCGGAAGCTTTAAATCTTTTTTTATAAGTTCATAACCTAAGACAGTGTGATTCATTACTTCTTCTTCATTTGCACTGAGTATGGCAGAACGCTCTCCTAAATCTATTTTTATTTTTCCGATGTCATGTAAGAGTCCGCCCAGTATAATGTAGTCAACGGATAGATTCGGAAAATCAAGTTTTTTGGCAATTACACCTGAAATAAGAGCTACATTTATCGGGTGACAAAGCTCATATTCTCCAAGGAATCTAATCTGGGAACCTTTATTTGATTTCCCTGCCTGCTTGAAAAGGTCTGATTTTATAATATTTACAAGCGGATTTAGTTTTGAAAGTCCTTCTTCATAATATCCTTGCATAAATAAATCAAGTGTTTTACGAAAATAATATTTGATTTTTATTTGAACTTCCATCTTAATAGTAGAATCCCGATTTATTACGGTTTCAAAATCATTAGGATCCAGAGAATCAAAAGAAAAGTTTGCGAGTTTTTTCATATTAGGTCTGGAGGGAGCTTTCTTATTGGCGGAATCTTCCGAAAAAACTTCTTCCGCATATATTTTAGGGTAATTTTTCAATATAATGAGTTTGCCCGGAGTAAGAACTTCTCCTGCTCCGAAAATTTTGCTGTTATTCTCGGTAAAAATGTCAAAAGGAAGTATTTTATAACTGCTTAACTCTTTTGTAGTTACTATTCTCATATTTGAATTATAACACTTTGCGGGGAAAATTCATACTGTATTTGTTTTATTTTTATTGTTCTTCTTTTCGTTTTTCTTTATATCCATATATTGCATAAATTAAAAATCCGATAACGAGCCAGATAATAAAATATAATGCAGATGTAGCCTTTGCACTAAATTTGCAATACATTAATGCTAAGCAGGTCAAGATTCCCATAATTGGAAACCAGGGACAAAAAGGAACCTTAAATGGACGCGGTCTGTCCGGTTCGGTTTTTCTTAAGATTAATACCGCAATACATATTATTATGAATGAAGCAAAAGTCCCAAAATTACATAATTCTGCTGAAATTGTTAAATCCATAAACAAAGCGCAGATTATAACAACCAGTCCTGATACCCAGGTTAGGATATGCGGAGTTTTATATTTTTTGTGAATTGTATTTAATACTTTTGGCAGAAAATGATCTCTGCTCATAGCGAAAAGGATTCTTGTGGTACCGAGTTGATAAATTAAAAGAACAGAGGTTAATGCACATAAAGCACCTACGGATATTAATCCCGCATACCAGTTTATACCTATAAACCTCATTGCATGTGCTAAAGGTGCCTGGGTATCAATCCAATTATGCGGAATAATTCCCGTAAGAACAAGAGCTGCGGCTACGTACAAAATTGTACAGATAAGGAGGGTTCCCATGATAGCTACAGGTAAATCTCTTTGCGGATTTTTTGTCTCTTCAGCCGCCGTGGATATTGCATCAAAACCTATATAGGCAAAAAAGATAATAAAAGCTCCGGTAAAAATGCCTTCCCACCCGTTAGGAGCAAATGGAACCCAGTTTTCCGGCTTGATATAAAAAGCCCCGACTACAATGAAAGAGAGTATAATAAACATATTGACCCCTACCATAATAGTTGCAACTTTTGTTGATTCTTTTATGCCTTTTATTAGCAAAACTGTTAAAACAAGAACAATTGCAATAGCGGGAACATTAACAGCAATCGGAATTTCCCACCCGAAAGGCAGGTGCAGGAAAGGCATTTTTTCATGCACATCCCAGCCGAATCTGTTACATATTTCATACATTGTCCTATAATCATTTCTGAGCCATAACGGCCAATTGACAATAAACGATGGAAGAATATGCTTAAACCCTTTCATAAATTGGACAAAATATCCCGTCCAGGCACTTGCCACAGTGATATTGCCGATAGCATATTCCAGCATCAGAATCCAGCCGACCATCCAGGCCATAAATTCACCCATTGTAGCATAAGTATATGTATAAGCACTTCCGGCAACAGGTATCATTGAAGCAATTTCGGAATAAGACAGCGCTGAAAATAAACTTGCAATCGCAGCAAGAATCATTGAAATAATCACGGCAGAACCCGCACCGGCTCCGTCAGAACTCCCAACAATGGCACTGCCGATAATTGTGAAGATTCCTGTGCCGACAACAGCACCAATACCAAGAATGATAAGGTCAAAAACATTCAGCGTCTTTTTTAATTCCGAACTGTTTCCATCCTCAATCAAGTCCTGGGGAGACCTGCATTTCAATAAATTATTAAAAATTTGCCGCAATTTTTTCATTTTCCGATAATTCTTTATTATTTTCTGCCGTGGCAAGAGCTTCTACTTTTCTATTCTTTCTATAACCGTATGATGAGTAAATCAGACAACCCATTACAACCCATATAATGAACATCTGGGTTGATAATGCTGCTGTTTCACCCTTCGCAACAATCATAGAAAAAACCATTAAACCGCCGCAGCAAAGTATTCCCAAAAGCGGAAACAGAGGACAGAACGGAACCTTAAAAGGTCTTTCTCTGTCAGGGTCTATCTTTCTTAAAATCAGCACAGCTACACAAACTATAATAAATGATGTAAATGTACCGAAGTTACTCAAAGATGCGGCAACATTCAAATCCAGAATGAATGTTCCAATAATTCCAACCAGACCTACTGTCATTGTAAGTATAGCAGGAGTATTAAACTTAGGATGAATTTTCTGGAATATGTGCGGTAAAAAGTTATCTCTGCTCATTGCAAATAATACTCTTGTTGCTGCCATATGCATAACAATTAGAACAGATGTCAAACCTGCAAGAGAACCTGCTGATATAAGGCCGGCAACCCAGTTTTGCCCGACATTTGCCATAACATAAGCCATAGGAGCTTTTAATATTCCGTCCGGAACCGCACCGTTTGTCGGCTGCATACCTGTCAATACAAGTGCTACCAAAACATACACAACTGTTGTAATTAATAAGGAACCTATAATACTTACCGGTAAATCTTTCTGAGGATTTTTACACTCTTCTGCTGCAGTTGCTATAGCATCAAATCCGATATAAGCAAAGAATATAATAAATGCCCCCATAAATACACCTTCAAATCCGTTTGGAGCAAACGGCGTCCAGTTTTCCGGCTTAACATAGAATGCTCCGGCCAGTACAAATAATGCAATTACGCCGAGTTTTATTGCAACCATTATTCCTGTCATTTTAGCGGAATCCTTTGTACCTTTAACAAGAATCGCAGTAGCAAGAATAATCATGATTATAGCAGGCAGATTCAAGCAAATCGGAATGCCGCAAAAAGACGGAATAACATTATGCCAGTCTATACCGTTATTCGTATAATAATGAACCGCTGATCTAAAATCGTTAATAAGCCAAGCCGGCGGATTAACAAGCCATGCAGGCAAAACATTTGAAAAACCTTTTAAAAACTGCATAAAATGGTTTGTCCAGGCACAAGATACCGCAATAAATCCTACAAGATATTCAAGCATTAATATCCAGCCGACAAGCCAGGCCAT
>CALUTN010000003.1 GCA_944323665.1 Candidatus Gastranaerophilales bacterium
AAAGTGCCACTTTTTTGTCCATTGAATAATTGAGTCTATTTTTTTAATGCATTTTCTTAACATACGCATATTATAAAGCCTGTGCTCTTGGATGTCAAGAATAAAAATCAATCAAAACTACCGGAGGTACAGTCCGCCGCAAAAGGTAATATAATTTCTACGTCCGGTTACGATACCCAAGGAAGAGCTTGAAAGAATTTTGAGAAAGATGAAGTAACGCTTGAAGGTAAATAAAAGTATATGGCACAGGTTAAGATATAAATTATAGAGAAGTAATAAAAGATATTATAAAATTTATTATTTAACAAGAAATTCCATTCTACGCATAATTTTTTGCGTAGGATGGCTTTTATGACTACAGCCAATACTTCAACAATAGGCGCTGCCATTAAACTTACATGTAGACAGATTATTACTAATATAACAATAACATCTCTGGCAAATTCCGGAGTATCCGGATAGATAGTTGTTGGGTCAACGCTATTAGGATAAGTTACTGAGTTACTTGCACCCGGGTCAGAGAATAAAAGAAAAATTATAAGCAGAAGGATAAAAGGACCAATAAATAATACATGGAAAAAGTGCCACTTTTTTGTCCATTGAATAATTGAGTCTATTTTTTTAATGCATTTTCTTAACATACGCATATTATAAAACTTGTATCCTGAGATGTCAAGAATGTTATTAAACCGATACAAGTTGTAAATATATTAAAATCTTGCAGGTTTGGTTTTATATGTTAAAATATAAATGAGGTTAGAATTTACAGGATTGCAATGGATAGTTTCGACTTTTTGCGCAACATGCATAAAAATCACGCAGAACTACCGGCGGAGCAACCCGCCAAAAAGAATAACAAGCTGAAAAAAGTTCAGAGAAAGGATTCAAGATATCCACTGTTGAATGAAAAAATTGATTTTACGGATTTAAAATCAATTAACAAGTACCTGGATTCAATTGTTCTTTGGGCAGCTTATGGCGGAATTGGTCTTTTAGGGCTTTCGTTTTTTGATTTTACAATGCGTTCTTATTTGATAGTTAATTATATCTTTATATTTATTATGTGTCTTACTTTAAAAAAGTATCGCGAACCTTTTATTGTACTGGCTATATTTTTATACTCTGCTTTTTCTATATTTATTGCGGCTATTCTTTCTTACTCACTTCAACTCTTTTATCTAGACTATCCCAGTGCTCCGTATAGGTCAGATGGGCATGGATTCTCTCTGGAGGGTATTTTCTTTGTAACAATTATGGCTTTAGCACTAAAAGCTGCAATCAGTATAATTAAATATGAAAGATTCTGTAATATCAAAATTAATTGGGCAAATTTTTTTATTAAGACTCTTGCAGCAATAACCTGCTCCGGCACTTTTATCAAGTTTTATATCGATTTCTATATGAAAACCCATTTATTTGATTTAGTATATTTTCTAAATTTTGGGTGCATAGGTATAATTGTATTTTGTTATCTTGCGTATTCCGGATTCTTTCCGTGGGGAAATCATTTCAGGATAAAAAATCTTAATCAGGAGAATAAAATGTAGATTTCTCCGTCCGGTTACGATACCCAAGGAAGAGCTTGAAAGAATTTTGAGAAGTATGAAGTAACGCTTGAAGGTAAATAAAAGTATATGGCACAGGTTAAGATATAAATTATAGAGAAGTAATAAAAGATATTATAAAATTTATTATTTAACAAGAAATTCCATTCTACGCATAATTTTTTGCGTAGAATGGCTTTTATGACTACAGCCAATATTTCAGTAATAGGCGCAGCCATTAAGCCTGCATGCAGACAGATTATTATCAATAAAACAAAAGCATCTCTAATAAATTCTGGAGTATCCGGATAAATAGTTGTGGGGTCAACACAGTTAGAACAAGTCTCATAGGTATGTGTTGTGTCTATACTATAGAGTAAAAGAATAATCGTAAGCAGAAGACTAAAAGTGACGATAAATAACACATGGAAAAAGTGCCACTTTTTTGTCCATTGTATTGCTGAGTTTATTTTTTTAATACATTTTCTTAACACAAGTGCATTATAAAACATATATTAAAAGTAGTCAATGAGTTATATCTTACTATTAGAGATAGTAAAATATATCCAAAAGACTTATAAAACAACCGGGATTAGCTTACATCTTAATATAAGCTTTCAAAATCTTATTGGAAATCGTATCTTCAAACGCCTGCTGGATATTGTCAAACTTGTAAACCGTTGTCATCCCTTTAACATTTACTTTTCCTGAAACAAGAAGGTCAAAAGAATCCTTCAAATCAGCCGGAGAAGGAGAATAGCTTCCCATAACCGTGAGTTCTTTATAATAAATATCATTATTAGGATAACCCGCATTGTTAGGAGTGCTCGAAAAAACAAGAATTTTTCCGCCGAGCCGGATAGTTTTAAGAGCCACGTCTATTGCTTTATCAGCTCCTGATGTCATAAATACCGCATCTACTCCTAGAGATGAAGTTTTCTCTCTTAATATTTTGTCAAAACTCTCTAAATCTCTGGAATTATACGCTTCAATTCCTAATTTATTTCCGAGCTCAATTCTGTGTTCTAATAAGTCGCATCCGTAAACCTTTAATCCGTACGCTCTTAAGGCTTCTCCCATCAATAACCCGATTGAACCTAAACCCACAACAAGAACTTTATCTCCGTCTTGAAGATTACAGCGCTTGATTGCTCTTATACAGCAGCCTAACGGTTCATAAAAAGAGATTTCTTCATCAGTCATTGTTGAAGGAACTTTGTAGGCGGTATTTTTCAAGTGTTCTTCTGATACAAAAACTTTTTCACTAAACCCGCCCGGAATAATATTTGTTTCTTTAAAATGAGAACACATTGAATAGTTTCCGTGCTTACAGTAAGTGCAGTTAAAACAAGGGATATGGTGGGAAGTAACAATTTTATCTCCAATTTTAAAATCCGTATCAGAATTTATTTCTTCAATAATTGCCACGATTTCGTGTCCTAAAACAGCACCATCTTTTACAATCTTGTGTTTGAACTTAACGATATCAGAGCCGCAGAGCCCGCAGCCGAGGACTCTTACTATAGCACCTTTCTTATCTCCTAATGCAAGTTCATCAATTTCTTTTAAAACAATTTTATCCCCGTTAACCTGTGCCGTTTTCATTTTTTGTTCCTCTGTTTTATGATTTCAATTTTTTCCTTTATCCCTTCCCTTTGCCCTTATTTATAGTATTCGGGATTTATTTTTGCAAATTTAGTATTTGCATAAAAGTATTTTAAAATCTGATAAGCGTTATACCCTTTTTTAGCAAGATTATTTGCACCGTACTGGCTCATTCCGACACCGTGTCCGTTTTTTCTTATTCCATCGTCAAATGACGGAACGGATTTTAAAAATGCTAAATCTTTTGTCCAGACTTGACCGGAAGAACGGGTTCTGCCTCCGGCTGAAGCCGAATAATATGCCGGGATAATTTTTCCGTCATAGATTAAGACAATACCTTCGGTTTCTTTAACAGCATCGTTTGTCTGGATAGTTTCTGCTGTAGCTCCGCCATAAGCCTGATCTTCCGGAGTGTCTTTCAGGTCATAACCATCTTTGGCACGTTTCCCCAAGTTAGCCAGGGCGTAGCTTCTTGCAGC
The DNA here is from genome assembly GCA_944323665.1 of Candidatus Gastranaerophilales bacterium. GTDB lineage: Bacteria > Cyanobacteriota > Vampirovibrionia > Gastranaerophilales > Gastranaerophilaceae > CAG-196. Next base: position 3,629 of record CALUTN010000003.1, read on the forward strand.
TATTGCCTGTGCCTTATGGGCATCATGTTCCCAGCCTGACGGCATTTCTGACGGGACAACGCCTTGCAGATATTCTTCTATTTTTATATCATTGATAACGGTTAATCCGAGCCCGGAGTTAACCAGCATAAAGTTTCCGCGATACCATTTTCTTTTGACGCTTATAAATCCATTATCACGAGGTTTTATAACTATTTTATCGGAATTAATTTTCTTAAATTGACCATCTACTTTTATCGCAATAACTTTTCTATAGGGTTTGAATTCATACCCTTTCATTTTTTCCATAATAAATATGAGTTTGTTTGTATTGCAATCTATTATTTCGGCTTCTGTTGAAGCACCAATATAGGTTCTGCCGGTGTTAGTCAACAGCCCTATTTTTATTGCAAAACACGGCTGTATAAAAATTATCAGAGCTAAAAATAAAAGAAAAAATCTCTTCATCCCCATAAAAATATTATACATCAGAAAAAGAGAAGAGTCAGACAAGCTATTTAAGAAAAGCACTAAAGATAAAATAAAAAACACCACATTTTAGTAAAAATGCGATGTTAATAAAGTTTTTAGACTATTTAAGGTTTTTAGCGATACAAAATAACATAATTTAAAATAAATATAATACATGATAAATATATTCAGAAGCTATTGTGCAAAAGGCCATTGATAATTTAATGAAAGAAAAGATATTATTTGTAATTGCTTATAGATTATCAACCATACAAAATGCGGATAGAATTGCGGTTATTAACAAGGTTGAGCTTGTGGAGCTTGGTTCTCATAATGAGCTTATGGCAATTGAAAACGGACAATATAAAGCATTGTATGAAATGCAATTTAAAAGATAAACATCTCCGTTTGCAGATAATTTGTAGCTTTCTATAAAGCAGCCTCAAATAAAGAGGAAGCATGATATGAACTTCTGACCAGAGGTCCTATTTGATAATTTTTTATACCTGTTTGTTTGGTAAGTTTTTTTAATTCTTCAAACTCTTCCAAAGTATAATATTTTACTGTTTCAAGATGCTGTTTGGAGGGCTGAATATATTGTCCGACAGTTACAATATTTACTCCGGCATTTTTTAAATCAATAAGAGTTGATTCTATAATTAATCTCTCCTCTCCCAAAACGACAATAAATCCTGATTTGGTAATAATATCGGAGTTATCTTTAACATATTTTAAAACTTCCAGGGAAGTGTCGTAATCCCCTTGCGGACGAGCGGTCTTGAAGAGTGCTCTTACGGTTTCGATATTATGGTTAAAAACATCCGGATGAGCTTCAATAATTAAATCAAGGGCTTTTCTATTTCCTTTAAAATCAGGGGTCAGAATCTCAATTTTAGCATCAGAAATTTTTCTTATTTCCTCAATACATTTTTTAAAATGTCCGGCTCCTCCGTCCGGCAAATCATCTCTCGTAACTGAAGTTATAACCGCGAATTTAAGCCCCAGCTCTTTAACCGCTTCCGCTATGTGCCTTGGTTCATTTTTATCAAGCGGCCCGGGACGGGCCGGAGAAATATTACAATACCGGCAGTTTCTGGTACAAACATTTCCCATAATAAGGAATGTAGCTGTATTGGCAGAATAACATTCACTCTTATTAGGGCACCTGGCACCATCACACACAGTATTTAAACACTTGGTTTTTAAGATGTTTCTTACGATTTTAGTTTTCTCGGTATCTATTATGGGTCTTTTTAAGTATTCCGGCAGTCTGAGCATTTTATGTATAAATCTCCTCTTTAACAGCTATCGGCATATAGACTTTTGCGCAGAACCCGCATTCTTCATTTGAATAAAGTCTAATTTCCCCATCCATAGCTTCTACAAGTCCTTTTACAATAAACAAACCCAAGCCTGTCCCGCGAGTTGTTCTTGTGGTTTTGTCATCTATTCTTGTAAATTTATCAAACAAAGTTTTTAGTTTTTCTCTCGGAATGATATCATAATCATTTTTTATACTTATAATAACCCTGCTTTCTTTTTCTTCACAGTCAATTGTAATCGGAGTATCTTCTTTAGAATATTTAATAGCATTTTCTATAAGGTTAACAAAAATCTGTTCTATTCTGTCATTGTCTGCTAAAATTTCCACATTACAGTTTTCCGTATTATTCACTATTTCTTTATTTTGGTCGTTTTTCACGAGGGTAATTGAATTTTCAATAACTGAATTAAGAGCAATCGGTTTAAGATTGAAATTAAGTCTTGCTCCTTCAATATCAGGAATGACAAGTAAATCTTCTATCATTCTTTTTAATCTTTCAGATTGTCTTTTGATTATTTTTAAAGATTTTTGCTTAGTTTCCTCATCTATTTCAATATCCTGTCTTAAAAGCCTTGAGGTGTACCCTTGAATACTTGTAAGCGGGGTTCTGAGTTCGTGGCTAACGGTATCTATCATATTTGAACGAAACTCATTAAGCTGTTTAAGTTCTTTATTTTTTTTCTTTAATTGAATATAAGATTTGTGAATTTGTTTTATCATTCGATTAAATTCATTCGCAAGGAATATAATTTCAAAAGGTGTAAAAATATTGGTTAAAAGCCTTATCCGGCGTTCATAATTACCTTTGGAGATTGCTATAATTGCTTTAAACAATTGTCTTATATTTATATAAAGATAAGAAGTATACAAACCCACAACAAAGAATACTACAAGAACAGTGATGATAATTGAAAGTATAATTTTATCTCTGTTATAATCAATGGTGTGTTTTTTAATATCTTCCGTTGTATTAACAATGATTGTTACGTCGGGGTCGGTTTTTTTCAGGTAAACAAGCGGCTGGTTCTTTACATCACCGTATATAACCGGTTTATCCGGTTCAAGTTCTGAGGGCAATTGCTTTATGCTTGCTTTAAAAATATCTTCGGTATAATTTATTGAAGATAAAAGTCTGTTATTTTCTCCGGCTAAAACATATATTTGTCGTTTATCCTGACTTACTGTTTTAAAAATTTTTTCTTTTAAATCTTGTATGTCAAGTACGGCGACAAGATAATTTCCGTCGCTAAGCTGCCTTTCAAAAACAGCATAATTATCTTCAAGGTCATACTTGTTATAGATATCTAACTCTTCCGGAGGAATTATTTTAAGTATTTTATAAAACGAAAGGTTATTTTTTGTATGTTCCAAATATTCTTCATCTTTTTGTGGAGAGTTATAATAATCCAGAGTGGTGGATAGCTGATCTAATTCATTATTGACGGAAGTAACAAAGACATCTATTTCTTCCGATACGATATTGGCAATCATTACTGCTGCGGCTCTTAGTTGCGCTCTGTTGGATTGCTGGTTTACGTTGTTTATAATAATTCCGGAAATAGACATCGGAATAATTACCGCAAAAAATATTACGATGATAATTTGTTCTGCAATTTTTAAATGCCTTTTGCTGAAAAAATTTGCCATTTTATTCTCCAAAAGGAGTTAATTTATACCCTACGTTTGTAACTGTATGGAGATACTTGGGATTTTTAGAATCAGGTTCTATCTTGTTTCTCAAGCCGCCGACGTGTACTCTCAACATCCTTACATCTTCGTCACTATCATATCCCCAAACTTCTTCCAGCAGAGTTGCCAGAGTAACAGCCTTATTGAAGTGCTGAGTAAGGCAGTATAAAATTTCAAACTCTGTCGGGGTGAGTTTGACCCGTTTATTAAGGATTATAGCTTCAAGAGTATCCGGCAGAATTTCAATATCTCCGACTTCAAGAATTTCTGTTGACCCCAAATGTTCTGTCTGCGGCTGATTTCTTCTTAGGAGTACCCGTATTCTTAACAGGACTTCTTGAACATCAAACGGTTTTACCAGATAATCATCCGCGCCGCTGTCAAAACCGCTGGTCTTATCACCGATAGTTCCCTTTGCGGTCAGCATAAGAACGGGAACATTGATTTTTGCCTGACGGATATTTTTACAAACATCAAATCCGTTCATTTTTGGCATCATAACATCCAGAAGGATTAAATCATATTTGTTATTCAAAGCTTTATTTAATCCTTCCATTCCGTCTGATGCCGTGTCAACAAAATAACCGCTTGAGGCTATGTCAAACTCCAGTAAATCACGAATCTCTGTATCGTCATCTACAATAAGTATTCTTTTCTTTTCGCTCATCAATACCCCTTTTTCTGCCGTAAAGACATGTCTACATTCTATTTTATTGAAAATTTACTTCTTTTACAAGTCTAGACATTAAATTTCCCGTTCCAAAAGTTTCTTAAAGTTTTTTCCATATTTTTTTCTTTTTTAAAAATATCCACTGGCGTTCTTCTTCTGTACGGGCTTTTGTCAATAAAATTATATTGCGGCAAAAGACTGTTTTTATCTAGACTTTTGATTATTCGTTTAGAGAAATCACAAGCTACGGTCTCTATAGGATTTAATGATGCATAGCTGCACAATTCTTTTTTTAGTACGGAATCATATTTTGTACGAAATTTTTCCAAATATAGCGGAGAAAAAATTTTTTTAAGTTCCGAGTTAAAATTTTGCCGTCCTCTTTTTTCTATAATATTATTCAGGTGTATTCCGTGAGCAAATTCGTGCAAGAATATTTCTAAAAAGAAATTTGTACACGACAGATTCTGAAAATAGCCTAAATCCGATAATAAATTAAAATCATCCCATACAGAATTTTTATTTTCTGTCTGGTAATTCTGAAAACTGTTAAAAAATATAGTATTTTCAGAAATTAACCCGTTGTTGTTACTATATAGCTGGGAAGGGCAGGCATTATAGAACCCGTAGGAGTCTTTACGGCCGATATTCATACGATTAAAGTCTTCTACAATGATACTTTTCGGAAGGGACAGTTTTAGTCCGTACACAGAATTAAGATATTTAATAATTTCTACTGTTTTTAAAGAACACCAGGCGATAAATTTATTGTTTTTAAAATCAGATTGGATTCCTGCTTTCATAAGTGTATCAGAAATCTTTTTTACATCACAATCCGCAATTTCTCTTTTCATAACCGGAGAAAGACCTGCATTAAAATTTATATTATTTTGTTTTGCATGAATTTTCATAGAGTTATTTACTTAAAACATAAAAATAAAAAATTTGCTTAATGTTGAGTTTTGTAAAGGTTAAAACCCCTAATTTTACTATCTTGGTATAGTATTCTTCCAACTAAAGTATAAAATTTGAAAAAAACGCTAAAGTTTTGAAAAATTTTGTCGTTATATATGATATAAGAAACTCTATGTAGGAAGGAAACTGTATGACAGATAAAGAAGAAATGGGAGCATCGCTTTTTTCGAGAACCCTGGATATGATGGAGAATGACCCTCTGGAAGAAATTTTTGCTCTTAATATGGGGGATTTTGTTTCTGAATACCTGATTTCCGAAGATTTGGCAGCTAAAATAGGTAAAGATGTTAAGGATAAAACAACAAGGCTAAAATCTCAGCTGCAAGAGTTAGTTTCAATATATTCCCTCAATAATACTTTATGTGTTCTTGGCTTTGATTCCAAAGATGAGTATGTTGTCTATAATTCCATTGCAAAGACCTTAACCCAGATACTTGACGTAGATGCCTGTCATATTTATCTCACCGGAGAATTTACCAGAGGTTTGGATTTTGAAGGTAAATTATTAGGTCTGGTCGGTTCATCAATAGATTTTAATGAAGATATTTACGCTAAAAAACTCGGTTATGCAAAGGATGATAGGTCAATTGTGGTCAAGGCTTTTAATACTTTGGAAAAAGTCCAGATTAAGAATGTAAGTGATATTGATAACTTTATTCCGAAATACGAGTTAAGAGAGTTTGATGTACGGTCTGTTGCTGTAGTTCCGATGCATAATAATGCTTATGTTGTGGGTGTGATAGTTATTGAAAATTATAAAGAAAAAATGATAAAACGTGCCTATATGAATCTTTTGGAGACAATAGGCAGACTTTTCGGCACATCCATGCATTTACAAAAAGCAATTGAGAGAGCAGAAGAACTCATTAATGATAGTAATATTCTTCCGGAAGAGCTTCAACACATGCGAGCAGAGCTTACGGCTTTGATTGGTGATTTGGGAAGTCATCAGCAGGCTTTTGTTGAAAAACTGGCAAAAGCTGTTGATGAGAAAGGTCAGTATAAAGTATCTCATTCTCAGAACACGGCGGATCTTTCAAGGAAATTATGCAAACAGCTTGGTTTGAATGAAAAAACAACAGATCTTGTATACTATGCAGGACTTCTGCAAAACATCGGGAAAATTACTTTACCCGAATCTTTGTTCACCAATAAAGGCAAGCTTTCCAAAGAGGATTGGGATAAACTTCGTAACCATCCGAATGTAGGGGTTAATCTTTTGATGAATATAAATTTCTTATCAGAAGTAATTCCTTATATACATTATCACAGGGAGCGCTGGGACGGCAGGGGCGAGCCTGAAGGTTTGCGCGGTAATTCAATTCCTTTTGGTTCCAGAATTATTGCTGTTGCAGATGCATATACGGCTATGACTTCTGACAGATCATATAGAGATGCTATGTCTAAAGAAGAAGCGCTCAAGATTATAAAAGAAGAATCCGGCGTTAAGTGGGATCCGGATGTAGTAATCGCTTTATTTGAAGTTTTAAAATAATACTTAAGAGCGCGGGCAAAGCTTTGCTTCGCCCGCGCTCTTTTTCGGCTCATGATTATACTGCTTTTTCAAGAGCGGTATAAACTTCTTTTGAAATCAACCCTTTTTCCATATCTTCTTTTATAACTTTAAGAGCTTCTTCTCTTGAAAGAGCTTCTTTATAACTTCTTTTTTCTCTTAGGGCAGTATATTTATCTGCAGCATTCAATATCTGAGTTTCCAACCCGTAAGCAAAACCGTCATTGACTTTCGGGTACCCGTTACCAGTGGGTGTCTGGTGGTGGTATTTAATTAATCCAAGGGCATTAGGGCTGATGTTTTTGTTTTTTAACAATTCATACCCGAGTTCCGAATGGAGCTGCATAATTTCACGTTCACTGTCCGTAAGTTGTCCCGTTTTATCCAAAATGCTCTTTGGAATTAAAACTTTACCGTAATCATGGAACATGGCAGCTTGCTGGATATCGGAGAGGTTTACTTCTTTTTTGTAAGCTTCCGGCATAGCTGAATATATTTTTGCTGCAGCTATTCTGGTATCTTGTAAGTGACCGTGTTTTAATTTTTCCAATTCTTCAATGTTAACTTTACCGGGAAGGTTATATTTATTTAAAAGAGTTTTTATTTTTGGATTTGATTTAATTTCTGCTTCTATTTGAGTCTTTGTGCCGAAATTATCATATAGAGGATTGCTTGTAAATGTGTCGCTGCCTGTATTTATTAAAGGCGTATGACCGTTGCTTCCTCCTTTAAATTGAACTTTAGGAAATTTTATATTGATTTGGGATATGCCGTAATTAAAATTCATCCAACTGCCGCACTTCTTGAACTACACTATAGTTCTATAAAGTATTTTATTAATGATAAATTGATTAAAATAAAATGTTTGTTAACAAAAATTTACTTATAGGTTCAGCAATTATATATTTTTTAAATGTTTAATTGTAACTACAGGCTTGAGGGTAACTGAAACAGCATCAATTCGGAATTTTGTATATTTTGGGTTTTCTTGTAAATAAAGATAAATTCCTTTTTTTATGTTTGAGTACTTGGCTTGTGTAATTGCTTCCAGGGGATTTCCGCAGATGTTTGTACGCCTGGTTTTAACTTCACAAAAAACCAGAGTATTCTTGTCCAGAGCAATTATATCAATTTCGCAGTATCGTGAGAAATGTCTGTTTGTTTCAATTATCTTATAGCCTTGCTTCATAAGATAATTTTTTGCCAAATTTTCTCCTGATTTACCAATAAATTTATTAATCATAAAATGATTCTAACATATTATTCTTAGATTAAAAACAGCCGGGATTTTTATATAATAAGGTTCTCTATTAAATTATTTTGTGCATATACACGATAGGTAAGTAAATTTCTCCTTGACTTAGAGTAACTCCCAAGAAATATAATTAAAAAAAGGAAGGGAAGTTTTTATGTTTTTTAAAAAAGCTATAATCACAACAACTATACTCGCAGCCGTAGTTTGCGGAGTTAATGCTGCTGAAAAAGGAGAAACTATAATGAAACAAAGTCCGATAGATACAATATTTGCACAGGGAGAAGCTAACCCGTACGGAGAATTTTTTACGGGACAAACTTATTTAAACAGGCTTAACCCGAAAGAAGAAGTCTGGAATTTGCCCATAGGGAATGTTACTTTTGAACCGGGCGCAAGAACTAACTGGCATAAACACAGCGGAGGGCAGATTCTTCTTGTACTAAACGGTGAAGGAAGATATAAAGAAGATGGAAAACCGGTAAGAGTGCTTAAAAAAGGCGATATTGTCACAATTCCGCCGGAAGTCAAACACTGGCATGGTGCGGCTCCGGATAGCTGGTTTGTGCATGTATCACTTGAACCGAATGCCGGAATAAACAAAACAACCTGGCTTGAACCCGTAACTGATAAAGAATATTTGGGAGAGTAGTATGAAAAAAATTATACTTGCAGCATTTATAATGCTTGGCGGATTCTTGTTAATGTTTAATACAGCGGAGGCAAAGAAAATGGATAGATTAACACCAAAAGAACAAAGTATTATTAAAATCTCATCATATACAGCTCAAGGAAACCTTCCGGAGCTTGAAAAAGCTCTAAATAGCGGCTTGGATAACGGCTTAAGCATAAACGAAATAAAAGAGATTCTTGTTCAACTGTATGCATACTGCGGTTTTCCGAGAAGCTTGAATGCCATAAATACTTTTATTAAAGTAACTTCCTCCAGAAACGGAGATACAATAGGAGAAACACCTGAAACCATGCCGGAAGATATTAACAAGTTTGAAGTCGGAAAGAGGAACACTGAAAAAATCTTCGGCAAATCAGATGCTAAAGCCCCTTATGAAGAGTTTGCGCCGGCTATAAATACTTTCTTAAAAGAACATCTCTTCTGCGATATCTTTGAGCGCGGAGTGCTTTCATACAAAGAACGAGAAATCGCAACTGTTTCCGCTCTAGCTTCAATAGAAGGTCTTGAGCCTCAATTAACAGCCCATCTTAACGGCGCTATGAATATCGGTTTAACTGATGATGAGGCAAAAGAATTGTATGAAACAGTTAAAACCTGTCTGCCGAAAGAACAATCTAAAGCCGCTGAAAAAGTATTTAAAAATGTAATTGAGCATAGAAAATAATCATATTCACAAGATGAAAAGGGTTTTATTATGTATACAATAAAAGAAGTTGCCAAAATTATGGATGTATCGGAACATACACTCAGATTCTGGGCAAAATCAGGTTTTTTCCCGTTTGTAGAAAGAGACAGCAACAACATCAGACAATTTTCCGATAACGACCTTGAATGGGTTAGAATCGTTAAATGCCTGCGTGCTGTCGGAACCGAAAATAAAGCAATAAAAAAATATATCGACCTTTGTATAGCCGGAGATTCCACTATCAAAGACCGCTATAAAATTATTCAGGAAACAAAACAAAAAGCTCTGAATCAAATGGAAGAACTAAAAAAACAGCTTGATGTTCTGGATTTCAAAGAAAATTTTTACAGAAACCTTATAGAACACAACCTCGAAGACACCTGGAACCCGATGAATAAAAGAAAAACCGGCGCAAAAACCGTTTAACCCTATTCACAAACGTGTTCAAGCGCTTTTTCAAACACCATTTGAACATGATGGTCTTCCAAAGAATAATAAACATTCTTTCCGATTTTTCTTGCCCGAACAAGCTTTGCGGTCTTTAGCACTTTTAGCTGATGAGATACTGCTGACTTTGTCATATTCAAAAGCACAGCCAAATCCCCCACGCACATTTCGCTCTGCTCCAATGCCCAGAGAAGTTTAATCCTTGTTCCATCGCCCATCACTTTAAAAAACTCTGATAAATTATCCAGCAACACCGCTTCCGGCATCTTTGGCAAAATCTCATTAACAAGTTCTATATTAATTGCTTCGCAGTCTGAACGTTTAATATCCATAATAAAATTATACCATAATTGAATAATTGTTCAACTAATGTAACAATATCTTTACATAAGATTGACAATTGAACAACTATTCAATTATAATATAAGTACAGTTGAATACATGTTCAATTATGAGGTAAAAATATGTGCGAACATCATCACGAACACAAATCAAATCCGCTGATAAGAATAGGGCTTGCAATTGTCGTATTCTCGCTTGCCTGGACTATGCATAATACAATTTTGTTCTTAACAGCCTATCTTATTGCCGGATATGATGTTCTGCTCACAGCTTTAAAGAATATTATTAAAGGACAGGTTTTTGACGAAAACTTTTTAATGGGGCTTGCCACTCTTGGAGCTATCGGAATAAAAGAGTATCCGGAAGCCGTTATGGTTATGATACTTTATCAGATAGGAGAATATTTACAGCATAGAGCCGTACATAAGTCTAAGAAATCAATCTCCGCACTTATGGATATAAGACCGGATTATGCAAACCTTGAAAAAGAGGGGAAATATATAAAAGTTTCTCCTGACAAAGTCAATATCGGAGATATTATTCTTGTAAAAACAGGAGAAAAGATTCCGCTAGACGGAATAGTAGAAGAAGGAAATGCCTCTGTCGACACTTCTGCCCTCACGGGAGAATCTGTTCCCGTAAATATAAAAACAGGAGATAATGTACTTAGCGGATGTATTAATAAAAACGGAGTTTTGAAAATTCGTGTAACCAAACTCTTTGGAGAATCAACGGTTTCAAAAATTCTGGAGCTTGTAGAACATGCGGCATCTAAGAAAACAAGAACAGAAAACTTTATAACAAGATTTGCCCGTATTTATACTCCGGTAGTCGTTATCATGGCTCTTGCTCTGGTTTTAATTCCGACTCTGGGTTTTGGCGGAGTGTTTAATATCTGGCTTGAAAGAGCTTTAACCTTTCTCGTTATCTCCTGCCCGTGTGCCTTGGTTATCTCCGTACCTTTAGGATTCTTTGCCGGAATCGGAGGTGCTTCTAAAAAAGGAATCCTTGTTAAGGGAAGCAGTTATCTGGAACTTCTTTCCAAGCCTTATGCCATAGTCTTTGACAAAACAGGTACTCTCACTAAAGGAGATTTTAAGGTAACTAAACTTTCTCCTGCCTGCGGAGTTGACGAAAATGAACTCCTTGAAACAGCAGCTTATGCAGAATATTATTCTAACCACCCTATTGCTCTATCCATAAAAGAAGCCTGGGGAAAAGAGATTGACGAGTCCAGAATTTCTAACCCGCACGAAATTGCAGGCAAAGGAGTTTGCGTTGAAATTGACGGAGTAACAGTCCTTGCCGGAGGGGTAAATATGGGGGTAAATCCAGGGGCAGGGGTAAATACGGGGGCCGGGGTAAATGTTGGAAACAGCGGTTCGTTCCAAAACTTCAGCGGAACTGTTGTACATATAGTTAAAGGTGGTAAATATTTAGGCTCTATTGTTATCTCTGACGAGATAAAAGAAGATTCATTCGGGGTAATAAAAAAGCTTAAAAAGTTTGCCAAAATTGTTATGCTTACGGGAGATAATAAAGAAAGTGCTTTTCACACGGCAGAAGAACTTGATATAGATGAGTTCTATTCATCACTTTTACCGGAAGATAAAGTTACAAAACTTGAAGAAATTATTTTATCTAAAAAAGGTTCGGTAATTTTTGCAGGTGACGGAATTAATGATGCGCCAGTTCTTACAAGGGCAGATATTGGAATAGCAATGGGCGGATTAGGCTCGGATGCGGCTATTGAAGCAGCTGATATTGTTATTATGGATGACAAGCCTTCAAAAATCTATGATGCTGTTTGTATCGCTAAAAAAACTATGAGAATTGTTAAACAAAATATTGTTTTTGCAATCGGTGTAAAAATTTTATTTCTGCTTCTCGGAGCTTTCGGCTTTATGACAATGTGGGGAGCTGTTTTTGCAGATGTCGGTGTAACCCTTCTTGCAGTCCTCAACTCTTTAAGAGCATTAAAAATATAGTTGTGCTAAAATAAACCTGTTATGGAACAGGGATTTTCTAATAAAATTAATGTCTTAAAAGCTATTGCCATTTTGATTGTGGTTGCCGGGCATCTGGAATTTTCGCTTATCCCTATGTTCCCGCCATATTCTTTTCAGGTAATATTATTTTTCTTTATAGCGGGGATGCTTTTTAATGAGAAATACGGGTTTATTGAATATTTTAAACGCCGGTTTAAATCTTTAATGGTTCCATATATTCTTTATTGTTTGGCATATCTTGGTATAACTTATGCAATAACACCATTTACCGGGAAATTTTGGGGGATGCCGGTAAATATTTATAACGAGTTTGTAATTCCGTTTTTGACAGGACATCAGCTGGATTTAATTTCGCCTTTGTGGTTTGTGCCGCAGTTATTTACAACACTTATTATTTATAAAATTTTAAACTATATAAAAATAGACTTTAAGCTGCGTACTGTCATATATTTAATAATATCTATAATTGCAATCCAAATGGAGCCGTTAGCTGGAAATTTCTATATACTCTGGCTTTTAAGAACAATGTTTTCGCTTTTCTTTGTTCATTTGGGATATATTTTTACACAGAGGATTTATGGAAAAACAAACATCTTTAATTTTAAGATTCTGACCGGGATTCTGATTTTGCAAGCCATATTATGGCTTAAGAACGCTGATTACACTCCTTCTGACGGAATAGGTTTAAGCTATATTCTTGTCTGGGGAGAGTTCGATAATTGGATTGTACCGATTCTAACCAGCCTTACCGGAATCTGGATAACTCTGTTTGTTGTTGAAAATTTTTATAATTATCTGAAAGATTGGAAATTCTTTAACAAAATAGGACAAAATACATATCATATTATGGCTAATCACATTTTAGTATTTAATATTATTACTTATACAATTCTTGCAATAAAAGGAATTCCGTTTGATGTTAAAAACAGCCAGGATATTTACTGGTTTTATTGTCCGATGAAAACAACTTATTTTTATTTTATAACAGGTATTGTTCTAACGACCTATCTGGGTGAGTTTTTTAAATTTATAAAAAAATCTTTAATCAAAAATTAATTTTTTAGAAGAGGCAATTTTTTATCTTCACATGTTTTACCTCGGATATGGATAACATTTCATTTAAATCGAAAATTCGTTTAGTCCCGCCGGCAGAATTTCACCGTGCAGCTTTTGTTATCGGCGAGAAAAATTTTGTTAAAGCACCCTGGACAATAAAACAAAGTGTCCTGTCAAACGGTGCATATACTACAGATATTCTGGACTGTACGGTTTGTGGTCTGACGGATGGTCAGAAAGTTTTACTTAATCATATTTGTCCGACCCATTATGCAAATAAAGATTTTAATCAAATTGCGGAATTTATTAAGAGCAAAATTGATTTAACCAATCAGTTTCTGCAAGGATTTATATTAGGTTCAAAACCGAACTGTTCAGCCAGTCCTCGAAGTACTACAATGTTTGATAATTTTGTTGAGTTTTTGCAAAAATATAATATTCCGTTTTCTGAATTTAAAGGCGGACCTTATGAAAATAATGTTGCATATTCTTCACTGAATGATGAATGGTTGATTTCAAATAAATCAATAAATGATAAGATGAAAAAGAATTTTAAGACTCCGTACCCCGTTTTAGATAGTATTTTTGACAAGGTGCAAATCTCGGAAGAAGATGAAATTGCCTGGTAGATTTTTCGAGATAATCCTGAATTATTCTCCGGTTTTGATTTTTTTAATTACACTCCAAAAATCCGGTTCGGATGTTTCATAATTCATAATATCAACTATTCTGTATGTTGGTGCATTTTCCGTTGCTGCATGCAAGATACCGTTGACATTTTGTTCGTTATTAACCCCAAAATGACCGGCAAATATTGCTTTTACGTTATTGTGTCCTGCAATAAGTTTTAAATATTCATCGGCTTTAAAAGTGTATCTGGATTCTTGTTTAGCGGGAGGTACCACCGGAAAATGCTGAAAAATTACAATATTTTTATATTTGTATAAGTTAAGTTGTTCATTCAGCCATTTGAGGACATCTTCTTTATAATATCCCATTGAACTTGGTATGACTTCTTTTGAACCATCCAGGGCTATGAATATCATATTTTCTTTTTCAAATACATAATTGGGAGATTCTATTTTTTTATGTGCTTTTACTTCTTTTTTAAGTATTTTTACATAATCTTTTTTGCCAAAACCTTTCTGTTTATTGACATCTTTATTCCCTAAAATTACATAATATGGAGCTTTGAGATGTTTTGCTTCTTCCAAAAATCCTTTAAGATTTTCTTCTGAAGGTTTAGCAATATTATTTCCGGTAAAGACAACAAATTCAACATCTTTTAATTTATTGATGTCAGTGACAATTCCTCTCATAATGTCGGCAGATTTTTCATCTTCGGTATTGTACAAGGTATCCGTAACCTGTACAAATCTCATATTTTTGGCTTGTGCCGGAATACATAAAAGCAAAAATAATAATACAGGTATAATTCTTTTCATAAAATACTCCTATAATGTAATGATTTTACCACAAAAACACTGGTAAAAGTTATAAAATAGGTTATAATATACATGCAAAGTACAATTCCGGAGTCAATAGATGTCTTTTGAATTCGGCAATAATAATATTAATCCGATAAGAACACAATCAACATATAAAGACGGCGGCGGATTGGGCGGCGGCGGGATGTATATGCGTCAGGGCAGAAGAAAACAAGAAGAGGATGAAGATATTTTTGAATTCAGTGAAGATAAAAATGAAGACGAATTTTCAATGGATTCCGAGTTAGACGAAAAGGATATCCCGCAGGATACCCTTTTCAACAAATTTGTTAACTGGTTCAGATTAAAAAAGAATTAAGATTTTCTCTTAAAAATATTTTTAATTTTTTCCAGGCACTCGCTCCCTTTTTTCTTTATCTGAGAACACCATTTGTGACAGGTTTTAGCAGCGGGTTCAAAGTGAGTTAGTGCATCTTTAAGCTTTTCATTTTTAATTTTGCTTAAGACATCAATCTTATGAGCATATCCAATTCCTCCGATTACGGTTGCAGCAATAACCGCCAGTCCGATAAGAACTTTACCTGCTTTTTCGCTTTTATCTTTATGATAATTATCCCTGCCCAGAAAATTAACTTTGCCGCAATTCGGATTTTCCGGCGGGCAATCCTGTTTTAAATGATATCCTTTATATGCAATTGCACCACTGGTTTCAGGATTGTTTAACATAACATTATACATACAAACCTCCAACAGGTTAAACACACTTCTACTACATGAAAAACGTTCAATTGTAAGAAATTGCCCTAATGTTAAGAAAACTTTACAATTCTATTCAAGCATTTTCCGCTTATCTGAAAGCTGTTTTTGTAAGCATATTTGTGATATGTAATCCCTGTCGTGTTCGGATATGTCATCATATCTGAGTGAAACACGATATCCCGAATCCGTTTTTTCACTCCTTATATATTTTACTTTGGTTTTAATCTTACGTCCGTTTGCTTCAATATTTAAGTATAACGCTCCTGTTGTTGCCCCCATAGATGCAAGTAGTATTGTAACCCCATTTGCAGATATGTCAACGGTTTTTGTTTTAATATTTATGAATTTATCCTCAGATTCGTAGGAATATATACACTCAAGGTTGAGATTGACCCTGAAAAACTCCCTGTTTTGATGGAATTCAAAATCTTGAGGTTTAGTAATATTAAAGAATGTATAAGGTTTGTCATTATAAACCGATTTGAGCGTTGTATCGGAGCTGTACAATCCTTCTTTACATATAATTCCCAGTACAATGTCCTGCGGGGTTTTTATATACAAACCGTCAGAAGATTTAGCACAGGCAGTTATATTATTTTCGGAAATACTTCTGACGGAAGCTTTAACAGATGCGGCTTTCCCATCGGAATTCCTGTATATTATTTTAACATAATGTATCTCTTCCTGTGTGAAATCAAACTTCATACACCTCATTTTAACACGGATTTCAATGCTTTTGCAATAATTGAAGTTTTAATATAATATTGAATTATGAAGGGAATAATTTTTGATTTTAACGGAACATTATATTGGGATTCTCAATTGCATTATGATGCTTGGAGGGAATATTCAAAAATTCTTAGAGGGTATGAGTTTACTACCCGGGAAATGCAGGAAAAAATGTTCGGACATACAAATGAAGATATCATTGAGTACGCTATCGGGGAAAAACCTTCTAAAAAACTTGTGGAAAAATACGGGAAAGAAAAAGAGGCTTTATATAGGAAACAATGTCTTGCCGATAAAGAAAATTTTCATCTTGCACCGGGGGCCGTTGAACTTTTAGATTATTTAAAGTTAAATAATATACCGAGAACAATAGCCACAATGTCGGAATGGGATAATGTCGATTTTTATATTAAAGAATTTCATCTGGACAGGTGGTTTGATATCAATAAAATAGTTTACTCTGACGGAAAGATACCGGGAAAACCCGCACCTGATATCTTCTTGATAGCAGCAAAAAAAATTAATCTTAATCCGGCAGATTGTATCGTAGTAGAAGATGCATATGCCGGGATAAAAGCGGCAAAAAGTGCCGGAATCGGGAAAATAGTGGCAATCACTTCTCTTGAAGCTCCAGAGTATTACAAAAACATGTCTGAAGTTGACTTTATTATAAAAGATTTTTACGAATTTGACAAAAATCTGCTTAATGAAACTAGCAGAGCCTGTTAATCAATCCTCCTATGATATTACCTGCAGCGCACCCCAATCCTGCTCCCAGACCAACCATCAGAGCATTTCCGGGATTATAGTACCCTCTCCCGAAAGGGAATAATGGCGCACACCCCATAAACGGCAAAGGCATGGGGCCGCAGCCGAAAAACGGTCTTGGCATACATATTGTAGGCGGCGTAAATACTGAAAAACAGCACATATTATTTTCTCCTTATTATCCCTGTTATATATGTAAAGTATTTGTTTATAAAAAAATTGACTTTTTTTTAACATAAATTTACATTAATATATTTATTTAAAAAGGGGCGAAGCCTTTAGGCTTCGCCCCTTTTTTGTATTTAATAAATATTATTTTCTTTCAATCCTTATTGCGCTGTCAGGGCAAGTCATAGCGCAAGCTCCGCATGCAATACAAATTTCCGGATCCGGCGCAACGGCAGGTGTTTGATAAAGCCCGACTTCTTTTGACCAGCTGAGGCATTTTTTGCCGGCTTTATTCATAGGACACTTTGCTATACAAAGTCCGCAGCCCTTGCAAAGTTCTGTATATACATAATAATCAGCTTTACCTTTGCCGACGCCTTCTATTTTATATCCTTTATATTGATGTTCTGTCATAGCGCACCTGCTCTTTCTTTTACAAGCTTCATACCCATTTCAAGAGCTTTATAGTTCAAATCTCTTAATTCAGGTTTTGCAGCGAATTTTTTGCCTAAAGCCATTTCCATAGCGTTTTTGATATCTTCGAGCTTAAGAACATGGGTTGCTTCAAGAAGTACACCAAGAATAATTATATTAAATACTCTGGCGCTCAATTGTTCGTTTGCAATCCTGTTTGCTTCAACCCCGATAATCTCTTTACACTCAACATCAGGTTTTTTGGTACAGACAGATGTATCATAAACAACGATAGAATTTTTATCTACATAAGTTTTGCATCTGTCAATAGCTCTGTCTGAGAGCATAATAACGATATCACCTTTAGAATATCTGGGTTCGCCGATTGTTTCATCTGCAATCTGGCAAAAGGCAATAGAAACTCCGCCTCTTTGTTCGACACCGAAATTCGGGATATAAAGAACCTGTTTTCCGGCTTCATAACCTGCTTCTACAAGGATTTTGGCTACGGATTGTACGCCCTGTCCGCCTTCACCTGCTAATGCTATCTTAGTTCTTGCCATATCTAAACTCCTTCCGGTACCAGAAAATCTTTTACTTCAAAGAATTCTTCCATTTTCTGCAGTCTTTCAAAAGTTTCAACATTGTTTGTTCTCCAGTTAAGAGGACAGAGAGAAAGAACTTCTACAAAAGAAAATCCGCCATTTTGGACATTCTTTAAAGCTTTAGCAAAAGTTGTCTGGAGTTTTCTTACGTTAGAAACAGAAGCTCTGGCTACAAAAGACTTTTTAGGGTCAGCAATAGCCGCAACCATTTCTGCTGCTTTAGCAGGTTTGCCTGTAACTTCGCAATCTCTTCCGTAAGGCGTTGTTTCTGTTTTTTGACCCGGCATAGTAGTCGGTGACATTTGACCGCCTGTCATACCGTAGTTTGTGTTATTAACAACAATAATAAGCATTCTTTCTGCTCTTACTGTAGCGTTAACGAGGTGCTGTGCTCCTATTGCAAGACCGCCGCCATCACCCATATATGCTATTCCGATTGCTTCCGGATTAGCTCTTGTAAAACCGTATATAACCGGAGTTGTTCTTCCGTGGTGGGTTTGTACTGTATCTAAATCCATATAGTTCCAGCTCAAAAGAGAGCAGCCTATATCACAGCCAAAAACCGTTTTTTGTTTTATTCCTAATTCATCAACCGCTAAAGCCAGAGCTTTCAGGGTAATACCATGTCCGCAGCCCGGGCAAAATTTGCTCGCACCAACTTCGGCATTTTGAGCTTTTGGTAAATTAGGAGGTAGTGTTAATATTTCTGCCATTATTTATTCTCCTTCCTTACACCGCTGCTGCCATTGATTCAACTTTATTAACAATATCATCTCCGGTTACACCGACGCCCATTTTATAGAGTGTTGTGTAAGGAGTATTCAAACCGTAAAGCTGTTCAAGCACCATCTGCGCAAGCTGTCCGTTAGCGGATTCCGTAAACAGGATTTGTCTTGCTCTTTGAACGGCTGTTCTTAAAGGTTTAACCGCCAGCGGTCTTATTGTAATCGGTCTGAACAAACCGGCTTTAATACCTTTTTCTCTGAGTTCATCAACCGCAGTTCTTGCGGAACGTGCTACAATACCGTGTGCGATAACAAGGATTTCCGCATCTTCGGCTTTGTATTCTTCCCATTCCTGAACTTCTTCGGACATTCTTTCGTAATCAGCTTTATATCCGTCAAGAACTTCCATAAGTTCTTCTTCCATATTATAAGTATTGCGTAAGTGGACAGATTTTCTGTCGACGCCGATTTCACCGGGACCGAGGAGAGCTTTCTCTGTCGGAACCATTGTTATGCCTCTGCTTGCAGGGTCATATAAGGTTACAGGTTCTCTCATTTTACCCTGATAACCGTCGGCAAGTACATAAGTCGGGAATCTATACTTCCAGGCAGTATTAAATGCCTTAATCATATAGTCATACAAGTCTTGATGACCTGCTGTTGAGTAAACAATTCTGAAACCTTCACCGTTGCCGCCGAAGCAGGTCAGCCTTGTTTCCTGCTGAGCATAAATAACCGTAGCAGTAGACGGACCGCCCCTTTGCATTACCGCACACACAAACGGTATTCTCATCATCTCAGCCATCGATTGGGCATCCTGCATAATAACATTGCCCGGGCCGGCTGTAGCCGTAAAAGCTCTTTTCCCTGCAAGGATTCCGCCTATTGTTGAGAATCCTGCCGAAATTTCATCTTCTGTCTGCAGAAAACCGGCTTCGGTTTTTGGCAGGAGTTTACACCAGGTATGCATGATTTCATTTTGAGGTGTAATCGGATAACCGTACATAAAGTCCGCTTCCGCAGAGTTGGCTGCATAAGCCAGAACTTCGTTTCCGGTTAAAAACATTCTGGTATCTTCTTTAATCAGTTTGTTTACCATCTTTAACCTTCCCTTCAAAAATCTACGTTAATATTATACATCATATTCCCGGTTTGTGGAATAGCAAAATACTCTTCTCTTGACCCAAAGTTAAACAAATGAGATAATCAGGATATGCATTATTACAAAAAATATACGCCGTATTTGTTTTTACTTCCTGCTCTTGCAGTATTAATAGTGTTCTTTTTTATTCCGTTTTTTCAGACCTTCAGCTTGAGTTTTTTCGATTATTCTTCCAGTATTTATCACCCGTCATATTGCGGTTGGGATAATTATGTCAAACTTTTTAAAGAGCCTGTATTTTACAAAGTTATGTTTAATACTTTTATGTATCTTGTGATAGCAGTGCCGTTTCTGGTAACTTTTCCTTTGTTTCTTGCAGTTTTAATTAACCAGAAAATCAGGGGAATAACTCTTTATAAAATAATACTTTATCTTCCTGTTATTGTATCAATTGTTGTCGCGGCAATTGCATTCAAGTGGCTTTATGCAACTCAGGGAGTTTTGAATTATATTTTATCAGTTTTTCATATCAATCCTATCGGCTGGCTTACGGATACAAATTGGGCTTTGTTCTCCGTTGCAGTGGTTACAATCTGGAAAGGCATCGGATATTATATGATGATTTATCTGGCTTCTTTAATGAGTGTTCCTCAGGATTTGTACGAAGCGTGTGATATTGACGGAGCTAATTTCTGGCAAAAACATTTTACAGTAACCATTCCTCATATTATGCCTACAATTGCTCTTGTTTCTACCATAAGTACAATTTCCGCAATGAAAGTTTTTGCGGAAATTTATGTTATGACAAAAGGCGGACCTTTGAATTCTTCCAAGACTATTGTTTATTATATTTATGAACGGGCGTTTGAGAATCTGGATTTAGGTTATGCTTCTGCTTTGGCTGTTGTTTTATTAATTGTAGTAATGATTTTTTCTTTGATAAATATTTTGTGTTTTGAACGGAATAAATATAGTGAATAGAAGTGATTAAGTGACCGAGTGACTAAGGTAGAATAAATATAGATTATGCCTACCGACAGAGTTCATAAAAAGGAAATCTGAAATTGAAAATACTTGTAATAACAGATTTATATCCCGTAAAAGAAGAGGAAAAATACACTCCCCGAACTATTGAAGTCTTCGTAAAAAGCTGGGAAAAACAGGGGAATGAGGTAAAAATTATTAAACCGAATTTCCTGCTAAATTCTTTTTTGAGGAAAAAACCTTTTTATAAAACAGGATGCTACGGGAATATAGAAAACATAAATTTTCTTCTACCGTTTCTGAAAGTTCCGACTTTGAGTTATAAACCTGATATTATATTAGCTCACATGCCATCAGGACTTATTTATGCGGATAGATTAGGGCTGCCTTTCTGCGCTGCCATACACAATTCTGACCTGGAAATTTTAACTAATCCAATCTATTCAATCTATTTTAAACCCGCATTAGAAAAAGCTTACCGGAATGCAGATAAAATATTTGCCCGCTCGGAAGTCTTAAAGAAAAAATTCCTGAAACTCTACCCTCAATATGGGAATAAAATCTTTACCGCACCTTCCGGCATAGATGAAAATATTATTATAAAAAGGGAGTGGAAAGACAAAGACAGGATAAAAGTTCTCACCTGCGGACAGTTTATTAAAAGGAAAAATATTGATAAATTAATAAAAGCCTGTGATACTTTTGAAAACATTGATTTGACTGTAATCGGCTCGGGCAGAATGGAAAAAGAACTAAAGAATATATCTTTAAAGGTTAATTTTACCGGACAAATCCCGCATGACAAAGTTCTGGAAATAATGAGAGAATCGGATATTTTTATTCTTCCGAGCGTAAACGAAACCTTTGGAATGGTTTATCTGGAAGCTATGGCATCAGGTTGTATAACAGTCTGTACTAAAGATGAGGGTATCGACGGAATTATTAAAGACGGGGTAAATGGATTTTTGACCGCTCCTGACATATTAAAAATAAGAGAATGTCTTAAACGAATTATTAACCTTACTTCCATAAACAAGATTCTGGAGAATTCTTACAATACAGTTTGTGATTATACGTCTGACAGAACTGCCGAAAATTACCTGAAATTAGCATGTTCTTCTAATCCTTAATTATAATATATGAACTTCCATATCCTATCTTTAAAAACTAGACAAAATGGTAATTTATGTTCACACATAACACATTACAATTTCTGTATGGAGATTGTGTTATGGAAAATTTTCAGAATAAGTATTTAGAAATCAAGAATATAAATAAAGATATAGTTGATTGGGTTGAAAATGTAGCCGAAGAAAACAATTGCCGTGTTGAAAGAAAAGAATGGAAAAGTAAATATAACAGCTACGTTGTATATGATTATGAACCGTTCTGTTCTGAAGGGTTTGAAATTAACCTTCTTCTAAGCTCTTTTGATATTTCATATCTGAATTTTATTAAATATTTGTATAACGAGAAACTCTCAACAATAGAATATTTGGATAATTGTATAAAAATTCCGGCAATAAAAAATTATATTGTCTAGCTTGCAAAATAGTTATATAATATCCTCATATCATTTTTATGAGGATATTTTTATGCAGGAATTTTTTAATGCTTATGTGCAGTCACTTGAAACATATATAATGTTTAGAATAAAAGAAACTGTAGCGAGAATTACACCGGAATTAACCGCTAAAGGGCGGGCGCCGATTTCTTTGTCAATGGGAGCACCTACGGATATGCCCCCTGAATATGCTATTAATGCATTAAAAGAAGCTCTTGATAAAAAAGGAGTCCATACATATTCAATTCCTAAAGGAGAAAAATATTTCCGTGAAGCTATTGCTCTTCGTATGAAAAACCGTTTCGGGGTTGAATTAAATCCGGAAACAGAAATCTTTTCACTAATAGGTTCTAAAGAAGGTCTTGCAAATTTTATCAGAATATTGATTAACCCGACAACTGATGATAAAGAAAAAGAAATAATAATGGTGCCTGATCCCGGTTACGCTTCTTATAAAGAAATGGTAAAAGTTTCAGGCGGAAAAGCTTATCCTGTAGCATTGACTCCGGAAAACAAATTTATGCCGGATATGGAAAAAGCTTTTGAACAATTTGTTAAAGAAGGAAACAACCTTAAAAAGGTAAAAGCTCTTTTAATCAATTATCCTAACAATCCTCTGGGTGCAACCGCTACAAGAGATTATTTGGAAAATGTTGTGAAATTCTGTAAAAAACATCATATACTGTTAATTTCAGACGCAGCTTATATAGACATGTATTTTAAACCGGAGCTT
Organism: Candidatus Gastranaerophilales bacterium; assembly: GCA_944323665.1. Lineage (GTDB taxonomy): Bacteria > Cyanobacteriota > Vampirovibrionia > Gastranaerophilales > Gastranaerophilaceae > CAG-196. The sequence goes on from CALUTN010000003.1 coordinate 26,734, forward strand.
AAGCCTGCAAGTATCTTGGAAATAGAAGGAGCTAAAGATATTGCAGTTGAATTTTTTAGTTTTTCAAAACCTTATGCAATGACAGGTTGGCGGCTGGGCTGGATTTGCGGGAACCGGGAAGCTGTAAAAATTTTCGGTAAACTAAAATCAACTCTTGATTCAGGTATTTTTAAAGCACTGCAAATAGCCTGCGCAGATATTCTTAACTCTAAAGAGGGGGATGAATATATTGTGAAAGCTAACAAAGAATTCAAAAAAAGACAGCAAGTTTTTGTCGGGGGATTAAAAGAACTTGGCTGGGGCGAATTTAATGTACCGGATGCGACATTTTATCTCTGGCTTCCGGTACATTAAATTCGCCCCAGCCAAGTTCTTACCGGATGCGACATTTTATC
>CALUTN010000004.1 GCA_944323665.1 Candidatus Gastranaerophilales bacterium
TGTCTGCACTGGGCGCTGGGTCAATAGGCGGGCTTGTGATTACTACCCTTATTTCTGCAATGTTAGCTTCTTATGTTGCTTTTGTTAATGCATTTATAACTGCCAAGTGTATTGAATAAAATTTCTTTTGTAATATGGCGGGCAGCGCTAAGCGCTGCCCGCCATTGTTATTATACAAATACATAGAGAATGGTGTATAATATTCTTATGAAAAAAGTTATTTCATTAATTCTTCTATATTTAATTTGTTCTCCGGTTTTTGCAGACAGTATTAATCCTTATGTCTATAAAACCATGACTAATCAGTCATACAGGAATAACTATAATCGTCAGGTTAATAATAAAACAATACCGTACTGGCAGCGTCAGTCAAATTTTGCGACAAGAAGCCGGGGGTATACAAACTATTCAGGTTATAATAATTTTAACAGCTATCATTCTCAAAGATATTATAGAGGCGGAAGATATTGATTAATCTGGATTATATAACTCTTAACAAATTCTTTGAAGAAAATATAGACTTCTTTATCGGCTCAAGACTCCAGAAGATTCAGCAGCCGACAAGGAGAGATTTTATTCTGTCTTTACGCAATAACGGCGAAAGCCGGAAATTATACATAAATATTAACCCTCAAACTTATCATATCTGCTTTATGACAAAGGAGGGGGAAGAAAGACGAAATATTCAGATTCCATCTCATCCGCCGATGTTTTGCATGCTATTAAGGAAATATCTTGAAGGAGCAAAGGTTTCAGATGCTTTAACGGTTGAAAATGAGCGGATTTTTGAGCTTCATTTTGAAACCTATGATGAATTATCTCAGCTGCGCTCTCTTTGCCTTGCAGTTGAGCTTATGGGCAAGCATTCCAATATTATACTTTATGATAGAGAAACCTCTATAATTCTAGGCTGCGCGCATAATATAGGTTCTGAAAAGAGTAAATACAGAGAGCTTCAAGGCGGACTCAAATACATTTACCCCCCAAGGGTAAATGAGAAGTCTAATATTGAAACACCACTGTTTCAGATTTTGGGAAATGAATATCCAAACATTTCCTTGAGTAACGCTCTTGATAACTATTATTCCAAAATTCAAGAGGGAGTAAATGTAAAAAGCGAAAAATCTAAACTCCTTAATATCACGGAAAGTAAACTAAAAAAAGTTAAAAATTCCGTATCAAAAATTAAAACTTTGCTAAAAAAAAGAGATAATACCGAAAAATATAAACATCTGGGAGATTTATTAACAGCGAATCTCTATCTTAAAGCTGATTATAAAACTGCAGTTGAAGTTTTAGATTATACAACAGGTGAAAAAATAGAAATTGAACTTGACCCAACCAAAACAATGAATGAAAATGCCCAGAGATATTATAAACTCTATAACAAATCCAAAACCACCAAAGAAAAATCAAGCCAGCTTCTTGAAGGTTTAAATATTGAGCGTGAATATATGGAAAATATTATCTATAGCATTGATAAGGCAGATTCTCTTAAAGATTTGGATGAAATAAAGCTGGAACTTGGAATAATTGAGACCAAAAAGCCGGACAAAAAGCAGCCTCTTACAGTAACAAAACTTGAGATTGACGGATTTGAAGTTTATATCGGCAAAAATAATAAACAGAATGATTATATTGTATCCAAGCTTGCAAAAGATAATGATTACTGGTTTCATACAAGATTATGCGCAGGTTCCCATGTTTTATTGAAGGTCAAAGAGAAAGAGCCGGACGAAAGGATTCTTTTTGAATGCTGCAAACTCGCACGAGAATACTCTTCAGCTTCCCAGCCTTCTAAAGTCGGAGTAATTTACACAAGAGCCAAATTCTTGCGCAAGCCGCCAGCTGCCCCTTTAGGGTATGTGACTTATAAGAATGAGAAAGAAATTTTAATATGATTTTCTGCATTTTTGACATTCACTAAAATAATTTAATGTAAATAAATGTAAATATAATATTAGATGTATTAAAGTTTATATCTGTTTATGTCGTTATTAATAGCGTAATTATGCTTGAAAGGATTATAATATAATGTTTGATTACGGAACTCTCTCCGGGTGGGTACAGAAAGCGGTGGCAGATATTGCAGCGTTTGGTGGAAATACGAGAAAAATTGATACCAAAGCTGAGAAGTATGCAATTGGTCAAATTCTTGCGAATTGCCATGAGCAGGCTGATATTGATTATGTTGAAGATTTTCTGGATGAGAGAAATCCTTCTATGACGCCGAAAATTGATGGTAAAAATCCCAAGATAAACAAATCACATACCGTAAAATATGATTATAACGATTTTTTATACAGTGATATGCAAAATCCGCCAAAACCGGAAGAAGATTCTGAAATAGAACTTTTCTTCGATAAAAAGGGAAATATTCAAAAAAGTATTATCAGAGGAGAAAATGCCCAAATAAATGAAATAACAAATTACGAAAAAATAGGCGAGGATTTATATATATTAAAGAGCCGGAAAAAAATGAAAGACGGAAGTATTTCCGAATATACAACCAGATTTCAGCCAAAAATAAAAAAATCCGAAACCCTTGATGAAATATTTAAAGATAAAGATGGGAATATTATTTCCGAATTTCATACACTGGACGACGGTAGTACTGTTATGAAGAATTTAATAGAGCCGGGAGTTTATAGTGTGTATATGTCCGGAGCTGACGGAACATGTAAAACCGAATTGCAAGATGCTGACGGAAACATAATTGAGCATAGGTAAAATCTAAATCTATAGTGGAAATAAATGTTTTCCGAAAAGTATCAGCCCCGTAATCAAGCTGATAAATGAAGCAAACATTACTGCACCTGCTGATATATCTTTAGCCATTCCGACCATTTTGGAATACCGGTTATGATAAATTGAATCAAGCGCAAACTCTATAGCAGAATTAAGCATTTCTGATACAATAACAAATCCTATTGCAAACAGGAGAATACAATATTCAATTGCAGAAAAATGCAACAGGTAAGCGAAAAAGATAACAAAAAATGCTATAGTAACATGGATTCTAATGTTCATTTCACTTTTTAGGACAAGCCGGAAACCTTTCCTTGCATTTTTAAAAGTGTTGTTGAATCCCTGTGACTTAAATTTTGTCATAATTTATACTCTCCAGCGCTTTTCTTTGTTCTGTTATAACAAAATTGTATTCCTCTTCATCTCTGTGGTCAAATCCTAAAAGATGCATAAGTCCGTGGCTTATTAAAAAAAAGAGTTCCTGTTCTTTATTTTTTGATAAACTGATATCCCTGTTTACGCCTTCAATTACTTTGTCTAAAGCAATAATAATTTCTCCCAGGTTAATATCCCCGTCAAAAACAAAATGATTCTCATCATCAGCAAAAATTGCAAAAGTTATAATATCTGCAGGATAATCTTTTCCTCTGTAATTGAGGTTTAATTTATGAGTTTTTTCAGAGCTGCAAAAAACGATATCCAATGTAATAGAACTATAATCCAAACCTGCAAGGCAGCTTTTATCTTTTAATGTTTTAATATAATATTTTAATAACTTTTCGGTTTTAGTTATTACATCTTTTTCATTAACTTTCCAGCTGTCATAAATATTTTCGGTAAAAATATTAATTGCTGCCATTCTTTTTATTTTCCAATTCCTTTATCTTGGATTCCAAATCTTTGTCTAAAGCGGGCGTTGTAATATCAGATCCGTCAGATTCATTTAACTGTCTGTTTTTATCAAGTTCCTGCACGAGATCATTATGATATTTAATTCTTTTATGGTGCATCCCTCTTAGCATCCTGGAGAAAGTTTCCGCTATAGTTTTTAAATCTTTCAAAGTAAGCGGGGAGTCATCAAGTTGACCATCGTTGAGACGTTCTTTGATAATTTTTTGTATAATAGCGTCGATTTGTTCATTAGACGGATTTTTAGCGGCTCTTACTGCTGATTCCACAGCATCAGCTATCATAAGGATAGCAGTCTCTTTTGTGCTTGGTTTAGGTCCAGGGTATCGAAATTGTTCTTCTTTAACATTATCTTCACCCTCTTCTTTGAGAGCTTCATTATAAAAATAGCTTACCAGACTTGTTCCGTGGTGCTGGCTTATAAAATTGTTTATAACTTGAGGTAGGTGGTATTCTTTTGCCAGTTCAAGACCGTCCTTTGGGTGGGCCGTTATAAGCATTTTGCTGAATCTTGGCGTACAAGTTTTATGCGGATTTTCTATTCCGTAGAAAGACTGGTTTTCCACGAAGAACATGGGTCTCAAAAGTTTTCCTATGTCGTGATACATTGTACCGACCCTTGCCAGAATAGGATTAGCACCTATAGCTTCTGCCGCAGCTTCTGCCAGATGTGAAACTATTAAACTGTGATTAAAAGTACCCGGAGCATCTGAAAGCAGTTTCTTTAACAGAGGCTGATTGTGGTCGGCAAGTTCTGCCAATCCATAAGGTGTCATTACCCTGAAAACATTTTCTATAATCGGGAGTACGCCTAATATGCCGACACCGCTTATTACAAAACAGTTAAATACAATGAGTCCTAAATCTCTCAAAATCATTAGATTGTTAATATCCATCATATATTTTTCCAGAAAGTATATTCCACCGACAACCAATACTCCCGCAAGAGAGATTTTCAAGCTTGTTATTAACAAATCTGAGCGTTTGGAGAACTTAAGTTTTGAAACAGAAGTCATAACAACCGTATTCAAAAGCATAAATGCGACCAGAAGTTCCATGTTCCAATGCATGCCGATAGCCAGCCAGGCAAGGACTATGGTTGAGGCAAAAAAAGCATTCCTTGGTGTTGTAAAAATTGAAAGTAATATTGTATATGCAGGTATAGGCAGTATATACGGAGAAAATCCGGTAGGGAGTAAAGCTCCGGTAAATACCAGCAAAATAGTAAATGACGACATTATTAGCAGATATTTTGAATTATAATATTGCTTTTCAAAATTCTTTTCATATTGAAGGAACACAAAGGTGAAGAAGGATACCAATAGGTATATTCCGACTAATCCTCCAAAATTTACTTCCAGAACATTATATCCGGCAGCTCTTAAAGCGTCCCGTTTTAACTTTGTAACCGGTTCACCTTCAAAAACTATTTTTGAGCCCTTTTTAAACGATACTTCATAAGGTTTTACCGCATTTGCAGCATTTTTTCTGGCAATCTCTGTTGCAAACTCATCTACAACAAGATTCGGAACAATTACTTGGTTTAAAACACTTGTTATAAGTGTGATTTGTGAACGGGGAGTTGTATTTGGAATATTTTTTCTGATTATTTCAGTAACATTATTATTTTCAAAATCTTTGTTTGATATTCCGGTATTTAAAACTCCGGCAAGTACGACTTTACATTTGTCAAAAAGAGCATATAGATCACTGTCGCTGGATTTTAGGAGAAATTCAATAACACCGCGCCGGCCTGATTCATCAAAAAGTACACTCAGTTCATCTTCTTTAACCTCATCTGAAACATTTTTTGTTCTAATTTTTATAACAGATTTCTGCAAGGTCGTGAGACTTGAGGTAATAAAATCATCTTCTGCCTGAGTTAATATCGGCTCTACAGCCTGAGAAGCTTCTTTTTTATGAAGTTCGGTCTTTTTTGTATCTATAACCTTAATATCTTTTTGAGCAATTATATCTTTTTTGCTGATACCGTTTTCAATAACCTTTTGGAAGAAATAGTTTTGTGACGAAATGGTAATAGTTATAAGAAATGTGAATACTATAAAACACATTACATTTCTAAAAGTTTTTGATGATATAAAATCTAATATTTTTTGCATATATGTCCTCGTTTATTTGGTTTGTTTTTATAAGAAAATTAGGTTACTTTTGATTACACCATATCTTAATTAATTTGACTCCTACCCTTTTTTACTACAAACCCGCATTTTGTACAAGCCAGAACTTCTCCCGTACTGTCTACCGGCATAAAATTATGTTCACAGTTTATAGCTTCGTCTATTTCATTAAAATTCGGCTTTTGAGGAGTTATTTCTTTTGTTTGCCTCTTATTCAGCCATTTTACAAAAATTTCAAAGATATACATAACAACTACTTAGATTCTGAATCCGAACGGCAGAAAGTCACTCATTTTTCTAACAACAGGGGTTCCGTTGACTTCAGTTATAACAGAGATTTCATTTTCTCCCTGAAATTCATACATAACCTGCCTGCAAGCACCACAAGGATAGCAGTCATCTTCGTTTGGTGAATAGATAGCAATTGCTAGAATTTCTTTTTGTCCTACAGATACGGCTTTAAATATTGCACACCTTTCTGCGCAAATAGTCAGCCCAAAACTGGAGTTTTCAATGTTGCATCCTGTATATATTTCTCCGTTTGACATTAAAACTGCTGCGCCCACTGCAAATTTTGAAAATGGTGAGTATGAGTATTTTGAAGCTTCTTTAGCTTTATTCATTAATAATTCAAAATTTATATCCATAATATCTTTATACTACATTATTTTCTAAAAATTAAATCCGTTAATCAGTTGATATTACCGTTTTGTTATTCTATTTATGAGTTCTCCGGCATATTCCATCTTGAATAAAAGATTGAGTATTGTATAGACTGATATACAAATTCCGCTTACAAGAATTATTTTTACTCCTTCAAAAATATATTTAGGAAGTTCAATTTTATCAAACCCGATTCCGGCAAACAGGCACAGAACAAAAGTTAAAGCTCCGGCAGCAAACATTTTGCCAAAGTTTTTAAACAAACTTTGATAATTAAGATGGATTCTTTTGTGAATAAATAATCCGAGAAGTATTGCGTTAACTAAAGTTATAATAGAAGTAGAGAGTGTAATTCCCGCAATACCCATATTTAATTTTATAATTAAAAGATAATTTAAAAGAGCTTTAAGGGCTATTGAAGATATTGCAACAATAAAAGGTGTTTTTGAGTCATTAAAAGCATAGTAAACTCTCGTTATAGAATCTCTAAATACATATGGAAGGATTGAGAATGATAAGAAGCATAAAGCTTCTGATACCATGATAACAGCGTTTGAATTAAAAGCTCCTCTCTCAAATACAAGAGAAATACCATCATTTGCAAGCGTCAAAATTAAAATTACCATCGGAATCGCAGCAAAGAAAAGAACTCCGACTCCTTTGTTAAAATATGTTTTTATATCATCAAACTTTTCTTCTCCGGCAAGTCTTGAAAAAATAGGGAATAAAGGCACCAAAAATGCAGTTACTAAGATGCCTACAGGAAATTGAAATATTCTGTTTGCAAATACAACAGAAGTCCAAGCACCTTCGACAAGGGTAGAAGCAAAAAACATATCTATGTAGATACTTATCTGTCCGATAGTCGAACTTAATATAGCCGGGAAAAGAAGTTCAAACAAGCTGTTTAAGTTCTTATTGTTTTTAATATCAAAATTCGGTTTAAGTCTATATCCGATTTTTCTAAGTTTCGGAAATTGCACAATAAGCTGGCAGATAGCACCCAAAGTCGTTGCTCCTGCAAGAACCAATCCAGACTTATCGTTATGCATACAGAAAAGTACAATAATTACTACTGTGCTCAGAATCATAGGAGAAAGATTAGGTAAAATATATTCTTTATGACAAATCAAAAGTCCGTAATAGATACCTATAATTCCTCCGATTAAAATAATAGGAGACATTATTTTAAAATGTGCAGAAGCCAGTGCAACAAGCTCCGGTGCCCCTGAAGATATTATTAATCCCATAATTTTATCGGAAAAAAAGAATCCCAAAACGGCAACAAGAGCAAAGAAAAAGAATGTTATAGTCATAAAAGTACTGTATAACCTATTTACTTCTTCTGTAGGTTTGGAATCAAAATTTGGGATAAGTTTTGAAAAAACTGCAACCGTTGCACTATGAAAAGGCCCGCCTACACCGCCAAGTATAATTATCGCAAGAGAAGGAATCTGCAGTGCATAAAAATATGCATCAGAAATCAGGGTGGCACCATAAAAATTAGCTACGACCATATCCCGCGCAAATCCCATAAATTTACTTGCTATGGTAACTAATGCAATCAACCATGCAGCTTTTAATACTCCCGGTGTTTCGTCTTTCGGCATTTAATCCTCCGGTTCCGCTGAGATGTTGGTATATTTTTCTACCAATTCTACATAAACCTTCATCATACGTTCATTCGGACAGTAAATAATATTGTTCTGTCCGTCTTCAATATATCTTGAAATATCAATTTTTACTTCTTTCTGAAAAAGAGATTTTGATATATTAAATTCCCGTTCTTTTCCGTTTAATATAACTTTGATTTTAGAAACATTGGGATTTATCAAAACGATTGAAGCTCTTCCTGCCGGGGCCCAGAAAGTTTGTTTAATATTTTCATTCCAGACTTCGACCGGAGGTGTGCCAAGACAAATCCCCTTATAATAATGTCTTAAAATATTGTAATATGGCTGATTAAGTTTTGTCGCCATATAACCTGCCCCATATTGGCTCATTCCGACTCCATGTCCGAACCCGCCGCCGTAGGCTGTAATATCAGTTATATTACCGTAATTATCAAGCTTTTTTTCAAAAACCACGTTTGCACTTGGCAGTGATATTCCGTCTTTTTGGAAAACACGTCTTATGACCAGTTCTTTTGCTATTCTGTAGCAGCCTTTTGTTGTCATAAGTTCAATCTCTATTGCCTTGCCGGATTCGCCTCTTTTCATAACTTTTATATCTTTAATAGTACCAAGTTCATCAGAAGAACTAAATGCCGGGGTTATAAATCCTGTTTTTGATTGTGCCGGGAGCGTTTTTTTTAGAATATTTTCCAGTTCGCCGGCAGCCCATTCTTTTTGCCACCTGTAATAAGGCGATTCTATGTCATAAGACGGAACTCTTTGTGAGTAAAATTCTTTAGCCTTTTCTTCATCATTAAGCTTGGGAAATTCTTCTTCGTCAGGTACTGCAACTAAGTAGGGCTTATGTTCAGTCGGAAAAACCTTGTTGTTAGGATCGGAAAAAGAGTTTGCATAACTTTCAGTATATCCGCCGGCTGTTGAACTGTAAAGAGTTAAAATCATTTCATTATCATAGAGCGCCACAACTCCGTCTGTTTCTATGACAGCACGGGTTGAAATGTCTGTTTCTGTGTTTGCACCATAATAAACTTGACTTGCAACGCTGTCCACAACATCAAATTCATCATAAGCTTTTTTTCTCGGTGCAAGTACATAGTTCCTTGCTGCAACAGTTTGAGCTTTTAGAGCTTCAAGCCCAAATCGGATAGGCATTTCATTTGGCACAACACCTTTTAAATATTCCTGGATTTCGACAATATTTACCAGATAAAAACCTTTATGATTGGGACTTTGAACCAGCTCAAAAGCCCCATGATACACTGCCGGCTCTCCTTTGCGTTTTAAATCTTTAACACCCAGCAAGCCGGCAGGGCAGACGATTACAAAATCGCTGAGAGTAGCTCCGGTATTATTTACGACGACATCCATTCCCGACAGTCCGTTTTTTATAATGATATCTGTATTTGCCGGAACATGTGTTAGAATACGCCGGGTTTCGCTATCGCAGATATCACATTCAGAGGTTCCGTAAACAGCAACTTCCTGCCTTAGCACATTTTGGAATTTGTTATCCGTGATACCTACTCTTACAAGTACGGAACCATTGTTAGCGCAAGCATCCGGCACCTGGAAAAATAAGAAAAGAAATGCAAATAATGTCCTTACTATTTTATTCCCCAAGTGGTACCTTCCTTTGAATCTTTAAGTATAATTCCCTCTTTATCTAAACATATTCTTACTTTATCTGCAAATTCCCAGTTCTTTTCGGCACGAGCCTGTTTTCTTTTCACAATAAGTTCTTCCATAGAACCAAAGTTCTCTCCCAACTCTATATTGACCCGTTTTAAAATTTCCTTTAATTCTTCTTCTGATAAAGCATCTTTTTTAAAAGTAAAGCCTAAAACGGTTCCAAGCTTATAAAGCAGGGTATAAGCGTAATCTACATCTTTGTTAGCTTTACTTGCAAGATTAAATAATACTGCAAGAGCTTTTGATGTATTCAAATCATCATCCATTGCATTTACAAATTCTTTGTACTCTTCAAACTGAGTTATGTCAAGGCTTTCATTAATTTTAGTCTGTTTTGCATTCAGCATTCTTTTAACCCCGTTTGAAGCTGCCTGTAAAGCTTCATCAGAAAATTCAACAGGCATTCTGTAGTGATTTGTCAAGATAAAGAATCTTATTGTATTGCTATCATAGTTTTTCAGTAAATCATCAATTGTTAAAAAGTTTCCCAGAGATTTTGACATTTTTTCCTTGTTAATAGTTACAAAACCATTATGCAGCCAGTAATTAACGAATTTACAGCCGTTGGCGCATTCAGATTGAGCAATTTCATTTTCGTGGTGCGGGAATATTAAATCAGCACCGCCGGCATGTATATCAATGGTCTTGCCCAAATATTTCCTGCTCATTGCCGAACACTCAATATGCCAGCCCGGACGTCCGACTCCCCACGGGGAATTGTAGCCGAATTTTTCATCTTTTTTCCATAATGCAAAATCAAGCGGGTCTTCTTTGTGTTCACCAATTTCTATTCTTGCTCCGCTTTCAAGCTGATCAATCGGCTGTTTTGAAAGGTATCCGTATTTAGGAAATTTTTTCACTCTGAAATATACATCGCCGTTTGATTCATAGGCATAACCTTTATTTATCAAATCTTTTATTATAGAAATCATTTCTCCCAGGGTTTTGGTTGCAAACGGTTCAACATCCGGTTTAAGGTTATTTAAAGCTTTCATGCTCTCTGAGAATCGTTCATACCAGTATTTGGAAACATCTTCCGGTGTTTTTCCTTCTTTTTCAGCTTTTTTAAGGATTTTATCATCAACATCTGTAACATTTCTGCAATATGTCACATCATAACCTCTAAACTTAAGATATCTGTATAATACATCCCAGGTTATATAGCATCTTGCATGTCCCAAATGTGCGTTATCATAAACAGTAGGCCCGCACACATACATTTTAACTCTATTAGGTTCAATTGTTTCAAACTGTTCTATTTGATTTGTATATGAATTATGTAATTTCATAAATATTACTCCCCAGTAAATTTTATAACAAACTATTTGTGATGTCTATTCAGGGTTAATCACATGTAAGATAGTTTAAAATCCCATCTGCAATTGCTTTTGCTGTATTATATGCAAATCCGTCGTCTCTGTACAAAACACTGTCCAACGGATTTGTCATATAAGCAGCTTCTACTAAAAAGCTAAGATATTCGGTTCTTCTTAAAACTTTTAAACTTTTTTGTCTGATTCCGTCATCTCCGATTTGCAGTTCTTTTGTTATTGATTTTTGAACTGCCCTGGCTATATCCTTTGAATTTTCATTGTAATAGTATACACTTGTCCCCCTGTTTTTTCGTATATTTACATTTATATCCGGCATTGAATTGAGATGAATACTTACAAAAATTTGAGGTGAAAATTTTTGTGCCAGCTCAATTCTGTCGTCTAAAGAAATATATCCGTCGCATTCTCTTGTCATAATTGTGTCCGCGCCCATTAGTCTAAGTCTGTCTTGCAGTTCAAGCCCGATTTTTAAGGCAATATCTTTTTCTTTATCCCCAAGGCATCCGATTGCTCCGGTTTCCGAGCCGCCATGCCCGGGGTCGATAACTATTTTAACGCCTTCCAGTGTATTATTCTCAGGTTTTAAAATATCATTTACTTTGAATACATACGTACCGTTGGTTAAGGTCGTTTTATAGACATATTTTTCCGGTTTTTTGATATTTATCGTGTAGACAGAGTTTTGAGAATATTCGGGGTTGTATACTTTGAATACAATATCATTACCGAACTCGTCTATTGTATAAGGGAGTTTTCCCGTGAATTCTATGGTATGAACGGATGCATTTTTATATGTATCACTGTTCATTGTTATAAATTCAGGAATTTTGTATTTCTCATTCGGTTTGGACTCTTCAACATCATTAACCAAAACCCAGGCATATTTATTTTTTGATAAATATACTCTGTAAAAATCTCCTTGTGCACCATTTATAAGCAGAGTCGTCCCCTTAAATAAATGAGAAATCCTGTTAATGCCTTCCTTTTCCGGGGTTTGTCTTAATGGAGTTCTGTCATTTTTGACAATTACTCTTTTAGGTTCAAACTCTTTTAACGGGAATTTTTCTTGTTTTATCTGCGGTATTTTTTTTAAATTATATATTCGTGTACTGTAGTCAGAACGGATAACAATTCGATTGTGTCCGTTTTTGAGTTTAACTGAATGGGCAAACGCCCCGTTAGGGGCCGTATATATTTTCTTATCATTTATAATAATAGTTTCTGTGTTAAGGGCTTTCCCCGCAAAAAGAGCATATTCTTTATTTGTAACAGATTTTTTATCCTTTGGTAAAACCAAATTGTATGCCTGTACAGAACTAATACTTATAAAAACGGATAAGAAGAAAAATATTATTTTTTTTTGCATGTAATTCATATTAGTATAAAACTTAACTCCTTGCAATTTTTATGCTAAACTGTAAACCATGAGCGGGAATTATATACCTTTATACAGAAAATATCGTCCTCAATCATTAGATACACTTGTCGGACAGGAGCATATTAAAAAGACGCTGACCAGTGCGATTGAGCTTGGGAAGATATCTCATGCATACCTTTTTACAGGTCCCAGAGGTACCGGTAAAACCTCTACTGCAAGAATTTTAGCAAAATCTTTAAACTGCAAAAATGGCCCGACTATCCATCCATGCGGGGAATGTGAAAGCTGTAAAGATATTATAAATTCTATTCCGATAGATGTTATTGAAATAGATGCTGCAAGTAACAGAAAGGTAGAAGATACTCAGAATCTTCTTGAAAAAATTCAGTATGTTCCGGTTAACGGCAAGTACAAAATCTATATCATAGACGAAGTCCATATGCTGACTAACCATGCTTTTAATGCACTTTTAAAGACTCTTGAAGAACCGCCGGAAAATGTTATTTTTATCCTTGCAACGACAGAAGTTCATAAAGTACTGGATACCATAAAAAGCCGCTGCCAGAGATTCGATTTTAGAAGGATTACGACAGATGATATAGTAAAACATCTAAGATATATTTCTGATAATGAAGGAATAAATATTACAGATGATGCTCTTTTTGCTATTGCAAAAAATTCTGCGGGCGGCATGAGAGACAGTATCTCTCTTCTGGATCAATTAAGTATTCTTGGCATATCAAAAGAAATTACTACAGATGATGTTAATTCCATACTGGAAAGAATATCTTTTGATATCTTAAAAAATTTAAGCAGAAGTATAATAACGTCAAAGCCCTCTGAGGCAATTAAAATTCTTAATGAAATTTATAATTCCGGGAATGAACCGCTTCAAATCCTGACAAACTTATGTGAATATTTTAAGAATCTGCTTATTATGAAAACTTGTTCAGAGGAACTCTTGCCGGACTTAACAGGGTTGAACGAACCTCAAATAAAAGAACTCTTAAGTCAGAAGGATTTATTGGAAGTTCATCAGATAATATTTTTAATTGAACGTATTTCTTATTATATTAAGGAGGTCAAGTTAGCCTCAAATCAACATTTATGGCTGGAAGTCGGCATGATTGATTTAGCTAATATGGCTGAAAATTCCACCCTTTTAGATTTGCAAAACAGAATTGCTGCACTGGAAAGCGGCGGGGAAATATTTTCACAGCCATCCAAACCGGTCTTAAGTGCTCAAATACCGCAGACGGACAGGATTTCTGCGGATTCCGCCCGGGTTGAATCTAAAACAATTTTAAAGCAGGAAGAGAAACCGGCGTCGGAAGTAAACTCCGAAAGGCAAGATGATTTTACTCCGCCGCCTGTTTCCAGAAAGTCTGACGGAAAAGATATCGGAACCTTGTGGCAAATGCTGCTGGCAAATATTAAAAGTCCTTCGACCCAAGCACTTTTAAAATTAGCGAAGCCTGTTAAGATAGAGCCGGATGGGGTTATAATAACTTTCAGAAATGAAAGATTGGTCTCTCAAATTAATGACACAGCTAAAAAACAGCTTATTATAGATGCCGCAAATATTATGTTTAACCAAAAATCAACACAGGTCATTATAAAGACAGCTCAATTCAGCGACGGTAAGCCTCAGACCGGGCTTCCTTCAATTGATAGTGCTGAAGAAGAGGAAGAACTTTCCGAGGCGAAGTCTGAGCGTCTGCCAAAAAAGAGTGAATTTCAAAATAAAACGGATACTAAAGCATCTTTTTCCGATGATAATACACTGCAGAAAGAGCGAATAGAATCAGATCAGGAAAAAATGATTCTTGAACTTTTTGACGGAAAGTATATTGAATAATTATTGATTCCTGTTCTTGACTGTAATATTTTTTGTATCATCAGTATAGCTTATATTGACTTCACGGTTATTCGCATATCGTTTAATTCTTGCAATGTTGCCTGTTTTATCAAATATACAGTCAATCATTTCAAAATTACCGTTTGCGTCGTCTCTTCCTTCCATATACCTGACAGGTCTGTAGTCATACTGATCCCGGAAAAGAGTTTTGAAATATTTTCCGTTTCCGGAAAATTCCGTAATATTATTCACATAATTATCTTCATTTAATTGAACTAAAATATACTTATCGTTAATTTTATTATTTAAAAAAGTTATATTTGTTTTTAGTCTGGAACCTTGTCGTTTATTAGGTTCAACTTTCAATAAGACTTTGCCTGTATTTTTATCAATTTCATATACCGTATCAATTTCAATACCGCCTTCTAAAGGGGATTCAGAAGGATAGTAGTCTCTTACGATATCACTTTCTTCTTCTCTTATAAAAGATAAAGTTCCGTCATCGTTATAGAATCTGTCGCCATTAATTTCATCAAGTTTTAATGACGGGATAGAAATTTTTATTGGGGCCAAATTGTTTAACACCCGTGACATCTCAATAATTTCTAAAATATCTTTATCATATTTGGGACGTGGTATAGTTTGGTTATAATCACTTAGCGCAAGCGAACTTATTTCTGCCCGGGCATACATTGGATTGGAAGTTTGCTCCAGGTATTCTGCAATAGTTGTTCTGTCTATCCTTAGACTAGCATTGAAGTTTGAATAATCTGTCATAATTAATAACCTTATTTTTTAAACTAACCTTATATAATTATTAAAACATTTGTATTCTCAAAATTGCCTAATTTCTATTTTTGTTAAGATAGTTCTTAACATTTTGAGACAAAGATATATTTTGAAGAAGCATATTATACCTCTTCAAATCCCCAATATTAGAGGATTCCTCCAGTAAATCTCTGCTTGTTTTAATCTGTATTCTTTCGACCTCTTCTTCCTTCATATTATTTTTAGAATCTATATGTCTTATGACGGCATCTATGTCTGTTGATGTTGCTATTGAATATTTTGAAGCAATATTTTTAACCGGCATTCCCGCAGGTAATCTATAAAGCCACTGAATAGAGTATTTATCGTTGGGAGACAGTGCTGCAACTCCGTACTGGTGGGGCGTGTACATAATATCTTCTTTGTAAGGACTGTGTCCCAAACCGAGAGCATGCCCCACTTCATGCAGGATTGTATGATAAACCTCAATATCACTGTCATACTGCTGGTGGATTCTGCCATCGGTAAGACCTATAGAAACCTCTGCCCCATAAAGTCTTCCGGCATTATCCCAATTGAAATAACAATGTCCAAGCGCATGCCGGTCGACCCTTTTCCAATCAACATTAATATTGGATTCAAGCAAAACATTTGTAACTCTAAAATTAAGCTTTCCTCCGCTTGCTGCCGCCCAGACAGAAAAAGCGTCTAGTACCATCTTTCTAAACTTCGCATCTTCCCCGGGTTTTGAGTAGAACTTCATTGGTGCAATATAAACTACCAGCGGATTGATTGACCACCTCATTATATTGCCGTTCTTTACACTTCCATTAAGATAGGTTCTAGATTGCATATTTATAATATAGCATATTTTCTTAACAAATTGTATAAACTTTTCTATAATAAAGCCCGATACCCGCAATTGTTAGTATAATATTAGGCATAAAAGCTGCTAAAATAGGGATAAGAGAACCTGCTTCGCCAAAAGAAATTGACAATGCTCTTATTAAGTAATATGCAAAAATAATTAAGATACTAAACAAAAATCCTCTATTATACCGGACTCTTGGGGGTGTTATAGAAAGGGGAACCCCGATTAAAACCAGAACAATGGTGGTAAGAGGAAGCGCAATCTTGTCAAACAGATTTATTTCTAATTCTCGTTTATCCGGTCTGTCTGATTTGGCAAGAAACTTTAGTAACTGAATGAAGTTATGTTCATTTGCTAAATTTTTATCCATTTCTTTAGACAAATCCATTCCGAATACTATATTTGTATCGTTGAACAGGGCGGTATCAAGGGTTTTTCCGCTGTCTGTAATTGTATATATAGCACCCTTTTGAAAATTCCAGCCGAGCGGAGAAGTTTTTCCTTCTCTTGCCTGCAAAATCTGAATAGTATCATCTTTAGAAGCATCCAGAACGGTTATGTTATGTAAGACTTTATTGGTGCAGTCCCCCACATAGAAAAGCCGTTTTAATGTTCCGCCTTCTTTAACTTCTTTGAAAGTAAAATTGTGTTTTCCTTCAGGGATATTTTTCTGTCCGAAAGCATAAATCGCCAAGTTTGTAGACTGTTTTGTCATAACAGGAACCACTGTCTCATTTAAGATAAAGCTTACAAAAGACATAACTATAGCAAATATGAAAATGGGCTTTGCAATTCGGTTCAAACCTATACCGCAGGCTCTCATAACGGTAATTTCTGAGCTAAGACAAAGACCGTTAAGCGTCATAACAGTTGCAAGCAGAACACCCATTGGTATTGTCATTACAAAAACTGAAGGAAGGTGAAGAATAATAATTATAAATGCAATTTTAAACGGAATCCCATACATTGAAATTTGTTTAATCAAGGTAATGAATGTATCAGATGCAAAAATAATCGATGTAAAAACAAGAACTCCCATAATAAACATTTCAATTACCGACTTGAGAATATATTTATCAAGAAGTTTCATATTTTTTATATCGTTATATAATTTTTTAACAGGATTATTCAAAATTCCTCCGCCGGATTAAAACATGCCGGCTGCATCTTTACTAAAGTATTCATTAAATATTTTCATACTGCAATATTTTCCGCACATTGTGCAAGGTGTGCCATCCGCTACGTTATGGAATACACACTTGTCTATTGCGTATTTTTTCTGACCTTCCCAATCAAGGTTTTTTCTTGCGACAGACATATTGTAATCCATTTCATAAGCTTTTTTATTTCCTCTTGCTAAATCGGCTGCATGAGCCGCAATTTTGCTTGAAATAATTCCCTCTCTTACTTGCTTTACATCGGGCAGCCCTATATGCTCCGCAGGTGTTACATAACATAAAAAATCTGCTCCGTGATAAGCGGCAAGAGTTCCCCCGATTGCTGCCGTAATATGGTCATACCCAGGTGCTATATCAGTTACCAAAGGTCCTAAAACATATAAAGGGGCATAATCTGTAAGCACCTTAATTGTTTCAATCATAGCAGGTATCTTATTTAAAGGCACATGTCCGGGGCCTTCAACCATAGTCTGAACTCCGGCCTCTCTTGCACGTTTTACGAGTTCTCCTAGAACCATTGTTTCCGCCACCTGCGCCCTATCCCCTGCATCTGCAGTACAGCCGGGTCTTAGCCCGTCGCCAAGAGACAATGTACAATCATACTCTCTAACAAGCTCTAATAACTCATCATAATACTCATACAGCGGATTTTCACTTCCCGTAGCTTTTATCCAGCAAGCCAGCATTGAACCGCCTCTTGATACAATATCAGTCACTCTGCCCTGCTTTTCAAGCTGGTCAACTACGAATTTTGTGACCCCGCAATGAACCGTAATAAAATCTATTCCATCTTTACATTGTTTCTCAATATCGGAGAATAACTTATCTTTTGAAAGTTTAGAAATATCATTATAAATATCAATAGCTTCTTTTCCAGCTTGATACATCGGAACGGTACCTATAGGAAGTTTTGTGGCAGAAATAATCGCTTTTCTTGTCTCATCAATATTATCACCTGTAGATAAGTCCATTAAAACGTCAGCACCGGCAGATTCTATAACTTTAACCTTATCCAGCTCTTCTGCTAAGCCTGAACGTTCCATAGAAGTTCCAATATTAGCATTTATTTTAACAGTCATTCCTTCGCCTACTGCAGTCGGAATAACATCGGCTCTTCTGTTATTTTTGAGAATTACAACCCTTCCTGATGCAACTTTATCAAGGATTTCTTCTTTAGAGACCCCTTCTTTTAAAGCAACTGCTTCCATTTCCGGTGTTAATCTTCTATTTTTAGCTTCAATAATTTGAGTTGTCATAATTCTCTCCCATAATCATTTGAGAAAATTATACCATAAAATCAATCTTTATAAGAGTGTAAAAATTTAACAAAATATGAAGCTCCGGCAGGAACAAGAGTCAGTACAAGAAGGGAATTTATAATACCGTACTTTTGAGCTATTGCC
This sequence comes from Candidatus Gastranaerophilales bacterium, assembly GCA_944323665.1. Classification (GTDB taxonomy): domain Bacteria; phylum Cyanobacteriota; class Vampirovibrionia; order Gastranaerophilales; family Gastranaerophilaceae; genus CAG-196. The sequence continues at coordinate 18,572 of CALUTN010000004.1, forward strand.
CCGAGTATAGAAAGGGATAGTGCAACTACTCCCCAGCAAAAACCGTTAACAAAACCTGCAACAATACTTTTGTATTCAGGAAGAGTTTTTTGAGCCCAGACCAAAACAACTGGCTGAGCCAGCATTGTAGTAAATCCCATAAGTGCAAAAATCGACATAGAAAAAATCGGCATTGTTTTGTACGTAAAAGCAAAAACAAGCATTAACGGGAATGTTGCCCACATTGAAAAATAAATTATCGGTTTTGAGCCAATAATTTTTTCAATTCTCGGACTAAAAAATGAACCGACAGCTCCGGCAAATACAAAAAGAAATAACGCGGACCCTATATAAAAAGGAGAATAATTCATAAATTTCCATAGGAAAGGTAACAGAATACAAGAACTGTTTGTAACAAGAGATTTCATCATTGCAACAATCATTAAATAGTTCATTTGTTTATTTGCAAGAATTTCTTTAAAAGATTTGAAAAACGTTTTGTGTTCAGGTTTCTTTTCTGTAACAGAGAGTTTAGGGACAAAAATAAACATCAGTAACGCCCAAGCCGTACCAAGTATTGAAGCATAAGATAGATTCTCCAGCCCGACAAACTGTGTTATATATGCTGCCAGCAGCGGTCCCAGAGCAAAACCCGCAGAACCCATACTTACAAAAAAGCCCATATTATTTGAACAATTTTTACCGGAGAAAAAGTTAATAAAGCCCATAGATTGGGGGTGGAAAAAGCTTCCCCCAAGACTCCCCAAAATCATAAAGATTACAAGAATCCCTATATTTGGAGCAGCCGGAGCAAGAGGAATAAATACAGAAGCAAGTATCAGCCCCCAGAATATAAAAAATCTCTTTAAAATGTTATCCGCAAAGAACCCAAATATAGGCTGAAGCATATTGGAACAAATTTGAGCAATGCTTATAATAACTGTTGCGGCAGCCATAGTAAAGCCGAGTTTAGCAGCAATAAAAGGCATTATAGGGTTTAAAAAGCCTCCGTAAACATCACACAAAAGATGCGCTGTACTAAGCCATATTATAGAACTATTAGCATCTCTAACCCAATATTTCATCCTGTCTCCTTTGTAGAATTTGGCTGCGTGAACGCTTCTGCCGCCTGCTTTTATTATATTTCAATGACAAATGTATATCAAATCTGTGGATTTTCGTATAAAAACATGATAAAAATTTTTAAAATTAAGTTATAATATGAATATGAGTTCGGAATCAGAAGACAAAAATCTAAAAATGGTCGGTCTGGAACTCATGTTCCTTACCCCTGATAAATACAGTAATGAAGAAGGCATTACTGCGGTTGAGCTTGCAAAATTAGTAGATTTACCGCTTGAAGAAGTTAAAAAGAAATTACAAATATTAAAAGATAAAAATATTGTCAGAGTTCGTGGAATTAATCCCAAATATTGGCTTTTTGACGAATACAATTTTCAGAGACTGGACGATGATGATGACATCTTTCACCTTCTCTGCAATTTTGAAGATGTTGATTTTGATAAATATTTTAACTGGCATTAGTACGATTAATATTACGGGTCACATTTTTGTCCGTAAGTGTATTTCTTATTGAGGTGTCCGCTAAATATTATTCTTTTCCCGAATATACTGAACTTTTTTTTAAAAGTTCAGTCATACATGTTAGTAACGATGGGAAGGAGAAAAAGATGAGCAGAGCTGTGAGTAATATTGAATTTATAGATGATTCCGAAACGGATTCCGGTATTCCGAAAACATTCAGTGCCGTGGTTAATAATGATGATATACTGCAAATGTATCTTAAAGAAATCGGAAGAAAGAGGATGCTTACTAAAAGAGAGGAAATTGAGCTTGGCAGGATAATTCAGGAAGGTCCGAAAGCAGAGAGAGAGAAAGCGAAGGCAAAATTAATTCAAGCAAATTTGCGTCTTGTCGTGAGTGTTGCAAAAAAATACATAGGTCAAGGGGTGTTGTTTATGGATTTGGTGCAAGAAGGTTCTCTGGGTTTAATAAAGGCTGCTGAAAAATTTGATTACAGAAAAAATTTTAAATTTTCAACTTATGCAACCTGGTGGATTAAACAAACTATTATACGAGCTATTTCTAACCATTCAAGAACTATAAGGATTCCCGTACACATGCTGGAAAAAATTCGGCGGTACAGAAAAGCGTGTGCCGATATTGTATGCAGCAATATTTTAGAGGCGGATGAAGAAACTATCTCAAAAATTTCTGGTCTAGATACAAAAAAGATTGAAGAGGTTAAAAGTGCTATTAAAAAAGAGCCTGTAAGTCTCGATACGCTTGTTACAGACGATTTGTCCATCCAGGATTATATTGAAGATACAACCTATATTTCGCCGGAAGCAAATACCCAGAGGAAACTTCAGGAGGAAGATGTCGTAAAACTTATAAATATTTTAGATAAAAGAGAACAGGAGATTATACGCAGACGATTCGGTATTGACAATAATGAGCCAAAGACGCTTGAACAGATAGGGAACGCTCTCGGGTTTTCAAAAGAAAGAATTCGTCAAATAGAGAATCTTGCTATACAAAAACTTCGAAAGGTTGAAAATATCGAATGTTTAAGAACATATCTTGACTGCGGATGATTTATTCCGGCTGGACTATATCCGGTTTTTCTTTTCTGCCGGAATGATATCTTATAACCTCTCTTGCTGCAAAACATACAGTAAGTATTCCCAGAAAAACTTTTGTAAGTTTTGATTTCATTCGGGAGTTATCAGGTTTTTCGAGTATTTTTCGATATTTAACAATTTTTTTGTATAATTCGGGTTCTTTTTTGTCCAATCCGTTTGCTCTGAAGGATTTTTCTAAAGCATCCATCGGGTTATATCCTTCTCCCCGTGTTAAGGATTTAAAATACTTATTCTGGTAATCATCCGGGATTTTTAGACGGTAGTCATTTTGAGAGTTCGGGTTATCTTTATATCTGCCCTCCAAATTAAGAGCATCCGAAAAGAAAATCATATTATTTTTTGCTCGCATAGGTTCTGCAAATTTTGCTTTAATGAAATCATTCAAATTATCCAGTTTCTCCAAAGGAATTTTTAAGATTTTCGATAGAGTTTCGGCTTGCTGTTTTCGGCTGTTAATAGCAGAAAATTGAAATTTTAGCGGCATTTGATCATGGTTTGTAGCTCCCAGTACATAAAAATTTTTGTCCCAGCCCATATTTTTAAATGCCTCTGTTGTCCCCCAATACGGACTTAATTCATTTGAGCAATATATTTTAGTTCTTTTTTCAAGCATTGGTAAAAGTTTCATATCTGAATCACAAGCCCGAAAATCTTCCAGTCTTGCTATAAATTCGTACATTATATTTTCCGGTCTGTAATTTTTTCCTTTTACTTGCCGGACTTCTTCTTCTATAATTTTTAAGATTTTGTCATTATAGTATTTATGTAAATTAACTTTTCGGCTTCCGTTTAATTTAAGCGGCTGATTTACATAAGTCCAGGCTGCATCTATACGAATATTATCATAACGTTTTGCATAAAGTTTTATTTTTTCTCGGAGAAAATCCTGTCCTTCTTTTGAATCCAAGTTTAGAGCCGGAAAATCCCAGTACATTTTTGTGTTCGGTATGAAAGCTTTGGGACGCATCCACACTTCATCTCCGGTATGACAGCTCAGGACATCACCGCAAAGCATCAATCCTCTTTTATTAAGTTCTTCTTTTGCAAGTTTAAGGTGTTTGTCGGCCAAATATTGCTTAAATTTATAATAGCCGGCTTCAAATGTATTCACTTTATTAATCTCTAGAATCCGTGCCTGCCGTTGTTCCGGAGTTATTATATCAGGGTTGTACAAATTTTTGTCAATAAAACCCCAGCAGTCGATGTTAGAGGTATTATATTCTTTTTCAAGAACTTTGAATATTGCTTTCGGTTCCAGCCATAATTTATTTTTAGTCTCAAATACTTTCATCTCGGACAGTATATTTCTTTTAGTATCAGTGTCTGCTTTTATCAAGTTTGTATATGCTTCTTTAAGAATATTTTCCGCATCCGAGTCCGGTGTGATAATATTTTCAAAAATAATTTTATCAAAAGTGACATTATTATAGATGAGTCTGTTTAGGTACTTGTTGTTTAGGAGCTCAGTCGGAATCATGTGAAGATTTATAATTTGTACACCTAAGTCAAAGGAAGAGCCGGAATACGGACTCCATTGTTTTCCGTAATGTGCAAAATTTCCGTTCGGCAAATCCTGTATGCAGTTAATCCCCCAGTATTTTTTAGCAAAATCAAAAAACTCAAGAGCGGTTTTATCTAGTATATTCCCTACCCCGGTATTACAGGTCTTATCTTGCGGAAGGGATGGTGATGGAACTATTAGAATGCTTTTTCCCGTATTTCCCGCCAAAAATTTACCTCTGTTCAGCACAGAAGAATATTCTGATTCTTCCGTCGGTTTAAGACGCCTTTTGAAATGGATTATGCAGGTATTTTGTATTCTCATGTCAGTTGTAAAACACTTGAAATAAATTATTTTGTCTGTTTATGTAGATTTGTTAAAAAAGATTGCATAAACTCTATATTTAATATAGCATGAAGTAATAGGAGCGGAAGGAAAAGGAGGACTTTTAATGTTCAAGAAAATATTTAAGGGATTGTTTGTTTTGACAACGATAATGATGATGAGCAACCCTGCTAATGCATTTTATTCTGATATGAATGAAACTCACTGGGCATATCAATCAATCAAATTTTTAACAGATGTTGGGGTTGTTGTAGGTTATCCTGACGGAACATACAAGCCTGATATCCCCGTAACCAGAGCAGAATTTGCATCTATGGCGATTAAGGCTCTAGGACAGGAAAATGCAAATGTTGAACAGGAAATTCACTTTAAAGATTTGGATAAAGGCTTCTGGGCATATAATATAATTCAGAAAGCGGTATATTTTGATTTGATACCGGATTCTAAGGGTGAAAATTACAGACCGTTTGATTCTGTAACACGGGCTGAAGCTATTAATATTGCGGTTAATGCTCTTACTACCCAGCAGATAAGCGAGCAAAAAGCTCAGGAAATTATCGAAAAAACATACACAGATTATGAATTAATGCCGGCTTGGTTTCTAATGGCTGCGGCAAAAGCTGAAGTATTGGATCTTGTAGTCACAATGCCGGGTCACGAAGGCAAGCTTGAGGCTGACAGACCTGCTAACAGAGCCGAGGTCGCTGCGATTCTTTATAAAATGATGCAGGAGGCTAAACTTAACCCGAATGCAAAATTAGCAGAAGTTATGCAGAAAAGAACAGGTGAAGGCTATATTGTAGATAATGTTAAAGTTCAGGGGTCTATCGGTATTATTCCTGCAGGAACAATCCTCCCTATTAAGCTTGAAACAGTTGTGGGGTCGCAAATTTCAAGCGTAAGTGATATTTATACGGCGAAAGCTCCGAAAAATTATGTCACAAAAGAAAAATATCTATTGATTGCCGAAGGCAGTGATATGAAGGGACAGGTAAAATACGTCCAGCCTGCAAAATTATTTAAAACAAACGGACAGGTAATTATTAAGAATGAATTGTTGGTAACTCCAAACGATCAAGCAGTTATGGTTTATGGTGTAGCCACGCTTGACCCGGCTCCAAAAGGTAAGTTTATGACATTTATCAGAAGAGTGTTTAAAGGCGACAAAGTCCTGACACTTCCGGATCAGGAAGTTAATATCCGCTTGCTTGCTCCGATTAAGATTGATTTAACCAATGGTTATATTTTTGAATAAATAAAATCTAAAAACCCCCTCCGGGCACAGAGGGGGTTTTTATTGTAAATAATTTATTTTAATTCTGATAATAACAAATCTTTTGAAATTGTTTTTTGTTCTGAAGTTTCAAGATTTTTGATTGTAATCTTACCGGTTTTTAATTCATCTTCGCCTAAAATTATAGCATACTTTGCAGTTTTAGAAGCTTTTTCAATCTGTTTTACAAACTTTTTATTGGAAAAATCAAATTCGCAGGAAATTCCGTTATTTCTCAATTCTTCTGAGAGTTTAATTGCTTCTGCGGAATTATTTGAGACAACAAAAGCTGTAGTTTTTGTTTCTTCTATCTTGCCAATAAGAGAAGCCAGCCTTTCCATACCCATTGCAAAACCTATTGCAGGAATATCTTCGCCGCCAAGATTTTTAACTAGGCTGTCATATCTTCCGCCGCCGCAGACAGCATTTTGAGAGCCCAGGTTATTAGATTTTATTTCAAAAACCGTTCTATTGTAGTAATCCAGCCCTCTAACCAAAAGTTTATTAACAGAATATGTGATTTTTAATTCATCCAGATAACTCTTAAGTGCATTAAAGTGTTCAGCACATTCTTCACATATAAAGTCTGAAAATATTACATTTCGAACTTCAGGTTTTGCAAATATTTCCTGGCATTCCGGAACTTTACAGTCAAGAAGCCTTAGAGGATTTTTTTCGTATCTCGTTTGACAGTCCTCACAAAGCTCACCCAAATAAGGTTTTAGAACTTGCTTTAAACTATTCTTAAAATTATCTCTGCATTTTGGGCAGCCCAAAGAATTAAGTTCTACACTCAAATCATTTAATCCCAAAGCTTTGAGATAATTTACCGCCATCAAAATTACTTCGGCATCAGCCGCAGGCTGTTTGATTCCAAAGACCTCAACTCCTACCTGGTGAAATTGTCTCTGTCTGCCAGCCTGAGGTCGTTCATAACGAAACATCGGGCCTTTGTACCAAAGTTTTACGGGCATTGAAAGTCTGTGCATCCCATTTTCAATAAAAGAACGAACAACACCTGCTGTATTTTCCGGTCTTAGGGTTAAAGAGCGCTCGCTTTTTTCAAAGGTATACATCTCTTTATTAACAATATAAGTTGTATCCCCCACTCCTCTGGCAAAAAGTTCTGTTGCTTCAAAGATTGGCGTCCTGATTTCTTTTGCTCCGTATTTGGAAAAAACCTCATTAGCTTTTTCTTCCATAAAATGCCAAACCGGCATATCAGCCGGAAGTATATCTTTTGTTCCTTTTTGAGCTTTGATTATTGTCATGATTCTTATTCCTTTGTATAATTATTTTACTATAAAAATTTATAAAGGGTTTTTAAATGGGAATAAAATTTACCAAAATGCAAGGGTGCGGAAATGATTTTGTAATCCTTAATTATGATGAATACATAAAGGGAAAATGGCAGAATATGAGTGAGGCTGCCATTGAGCTTTGTGACAGACATTTCGGTGCAGGTGCGGACGGATTGATTATTCCCAATCAAAACACAGATGATGCTGATATCGGATGGTTTTTTTACAATTCTGACGGTTCTACAGCCCAAATGTGCGGAAACGGTATCAGATGCTTTGCAAAATATGCTTATGATAACAACTTGGTTAACAAAAAAGAATTTACGGTAAAAACCTTAGCAGGCATAATTGCGCCATCAATACGGGAGAATGGTCTAGTCAGAGTCAATATGTCAAAACCTGTATTGGAAAGCGAAAAAATTCCTTTTATTCCGGTTAATAATTTAAACTACAAAATTGCCGTAAAAAATAGAGTTTTTGAAGGTAACGCTGTTTCAATGGGGAATCCGCATTTTGTAATTTTTACAGAAGAAGACGCAGATTTGCTTTTTCTGGCAAAAACATACGGTCCTGAGATTGAAATAAGCGCAGAATTTCCAGAAAAAACCAATGTTGAATTCGTTAAAATAATATCCAAATCAGAGATTGAACTTTGTGTATGGGAACGAGGATGCGGAATTACTCTTGCGTGCGGAACAGGAGCTTGCGCATCAGTTGCAGCAGGCATCCTTAACGGTCTGTTAGATAATTTTACTGAAGTCAAACTTCCAGGCGGTAAAGTAAATGTTGAGTGGAATGGCATTGGGCATGATATTTTCTTGACCGGTCCGGCAGAGTATGTTTACAAGGCTGAGTTATTCCTTTAATATACCTGCAAACT
>CALUTN010000005.1 GCA_944323665.1 Candidatus Gastranaerophilales bacterium
TCTTTTTCTAAGGCATTTACAAGAACTTCTTTATCAAAAATATAATTTCCCATAGAAGCAAGACACATATTAGGATTATTAGGCATTGACTTAGGTGCGGTTTTGGGTTTTTCGACAAAACCGGTTAATTTCCAGTCTTCATCGACTTCAATTATTCCGAACTCACCGGATTGTTCTATAGGTATAGGAATAGCGGATATTGTTAAATCTGCGTTATTATTCTTATGATACTTGAGCATTTGCCAGACATCCATCTTATAAATATGGTCGCCGCCGAAAACACAGACATAATCTGGATCTTCATCATGAATATGAAAAATATTCTGGTAAACTGCATCAGCAGTTCCTTTATACCAGCTGCCGCCGGTTCTCATTTGTGCCGGCACAAGATCAACATATTGGTTTAAAAACGGTGAAAGGCTCCAGCCTCTTGTTATATGTTTATTTAGTGAATCTGATTTGTATTGGGTCAGAACCTTTATCTTAAAGAAACCGGAGTTTATAAAGTTATTGAGTACAAAATCTATAATCCTGTACCTTCCGCCAAACGGGACGGCCGGTTTTGCCCTGTCCTGAGTAAGCGGGTATAACCTCTTGCCTTCTCCTCCGGCAAGGATCATGACCAATGCATCATCTATTGACATATAACCTCCTAGTTTTTATAAAATAATTTTAACAAATTTTTTTATGGATTGCAAAGCTTGAAACAGAAAGAATATAACGTTATGATTTTTTGATGAGCAAGATAAGAAATCTTTACTATTTTGATAAAAAAGATATTCAGGAAATGATATCATTTCTGAATAACAGTGCTAATGATACGTATATCAACCATATAATGTTTAACCCGCTTATACCGCTTCATCACTTGTTGCCTTTGAAATTAAAATTTTTACCGGAATCTTATGTGCTAAAGGATAAAAAGGATATCAAAGGGTTGATAACGGTAGCCCCCGCAAGGTGCAGGCAAAAAAAAGCAGAGATTCAAAAACTGTTTTTTGAAGAAAATAGATATGATGTAGCTGCGGAACTTGTTCAGTTTGCGGTCTCAAAGTATAAAGCAATGGGAGCAATATCGATTCTTGTAAAGGTAGATGATTATTTACCAGAATTACTTACGATGTTTATTACAAATTGCGGATTTAGTCAGATTTCTTGTGAAAAATTGTGGAGGGTGGAGCATCTTCCTGATGATAGTTTTGATAAAAAAGATTTTCGCCCTTTCAGAAATTCTGATTCAAAAGCTGTTGCCGAAATATATAATGATTCTTTGCTCCCGCATTTTAGACCTCTGTTGGGAAAAGGAGAGGCTGAATTTAAAGAAAGTTTGTTTAAGGGGCTTTCATATTATAGTGAGTATAAGTATATAATAGAGGACAAAAGTTCCGGTGATGTCTCGGGATGTGTCATTATACAGACAACTGATAATGAAAATTATATTGTTGATATTGTACAGACTTCCTGGGTTGATTTAAATATTAATTCAATAATTAATTTTGCTGCAGCACAAATAAAAAAACGTAAAAATAAATTCGGACTGTTTGTTCGTTCAAAAAAATATACTAATCTGGGTGAGAAATATGAAGAATATTTTATTCGGGATAAATTTAGATGTGTGCAGAATCAAATCATTTTAACAAATTCATCAGTAAGTGTTTTACGAGAACAGTGTAACACCGGCCGATATACCGTTTTAAGCGGTATCAGCGGGGTAAATGTTCTGGGCTATTAATAGGTTCAATTTTAGTTATTTTATGTAAAGAATTGTAAAAGTTGAGGCTGAAACCCTAAAGTTTTTAATAAAAATGCCGATATCTTTAGTACAAAATAACAGGGACTAAAGGATATGGCAGAAGCGTTTAACTTAAATACATTCTTACAGACGTACAAGCATAATACGTACGATCCGACTAAGCAGCATGCTATTGCTGAAGAAAAAATGGAAACAAAGCTTCAGGAGCAAGCCAGAGAAGCTGTTGAACCAAAGAATTTTTTGTCTCTGACATTATCCGAAAAGATGGCTGAACTTGGTTTGGGAGAAAGAACTCTCAAGCAGGTGGCTGATACTGCTATTGGTATGGTAACTGATATAGTTAATCCTATTGAAGACTATCTTGCAAAATATGAAAATATTTTTGACCAGAAAGCTTATAACGCAGAAATCCAGAGTTATGCAAAACAAATGTTCTTCGCATCACAGGCAATGAGACAAGATGCAATTCAAAGAACCGCCGGGCAAAACTTTGTCATTGATATGTAAAACTCCTTTTTCTAAAACAAAAAGTTCCGGACTTAGTCCGGAACTTTTTGTTTTTGTAAGACATATTAATTATAAAGCAGCTTTTGCTGTATCAACAACAAGCTGAAAAGCCTCTTTATCTCTTACTGCAAGATCTGCAAGCATTTTTCTGTTAACTTGGATGTTAGCCTTTTTGCAAGCATTAACAAATTTTGAATAGCTTAATCCCTGTTCCCTTACGGCTGCATTGATTCTTACAATCCAGAGTCTGCGCATGTTACGTTTTGTAGCACGTCTGTCTCTGTATGCATATTTAAGAGCCTTCATTACAGCAATATTGGCTACTTTAAAGATTCTGCTTCTTGCACCTTTAAAACCTTTAGCAAGTTTTAATATTTTTTTGTGTCTGTTACGACATACATTTCCACGTTTAATTCTCATTGTTCAACACTCCTATCTTGAATACTTCTTGTAAGGTAACTCTTTAGAAACCAGTTTTTCATGAGTTTCGGAAATAACAATATCTCCGAAAATCTTACGTTTTCTGGATTCTGATTTGTGTTGAAGCAAGTGACCGATACCTGCATGTCTTCTTGTGATTTTACCTGTTGCAGTAACTTTATATCTTTTAGCTGCTGCACGGTGAGTTTTTAATTTTGGCATTTTATTTCTCCTTTCGGGGTGATAAGTGACCGACTTGGCGGTAAAACGCCAACTATCAAGTTACACCCGCTTTACTACATATCCGAGTAAGGCATACCACAGCACTATACTTCGGCATGCTTGAAGTTTATAATAAACATATTTTTGAGTCAAGTAAGGCTTTAACTAGCAATATTTTTTGTGTTTATGGTTTACTAATTCTGTTATGATTATTCAAAATATTAATAATAAGCAATACGGATTATCATTTACTGCTATGAAATCAAGTGCATTTACCGGCTTTGATTATGCTTGTATGCGAAAATTTAAAGCACCCATTGAAAAATTTAAATCACTTGATGATTTTTATATCTGGGCTGAAAAAAATTTTTATAGACTTTCAGAAATTGATTTGAAAGGGCGAAATGATATTGTTGTGTCTGAGCGAAAAAAAATGCTTTCAAAGTGGGTAAATTTTTTATCCGGAAACAAGAATCTGTTATCTCCATCCCTTGCTCTGCTTGCATTTAGTTCTATTATTAAAAATCTTAAGCCTGATAATGAGACAGTTCCCCCCGAGATAAATGAAGATGTTTTTGTTAAGACTATTGATAATTTGGAATCTGACTTAATTAAAAATCGCGATTATAAATTTGATTTAGAAAAAATATACCGAAAAAACCTTTTGGATAATTATTTGGATGATAATATATCAGGACACTGGCTTATTATACCTTCAAAAACACATGATGAGGCAAATTATGCAAAAAATTTGGAAAAATTAAAATTCTGTTCTTATAGAACCTGGTGCACAAAAAATATTAAAGCTGAAGATTATCTTCAGAATGGTGATATACATATTTATTTTGAAAATAATAATCCTAAAATAGGCATAAGATTTCGCGGAGAAACTATGGAAGATGTATCCGGACTTAAAAATGACGGAAAAATTCCCCTTGAATATCTTGATATTGTAAAAGAACATATCAAAATAAATGGTTATAAAACCGGATATGAGGTTAACTGTGAACTTGAAGCAGCAGAAGATTTGAGACAAACTATAAATAAAATCAACAAAGATTTGGGAAACTCAATAAAAAATAAAGATGTCTTTAAAATTCTTGATTATTTTAATTTTAAACCCGTTTTATTGGAAGATGGTACTATATCTATTGACGGCTGGCGTCCGTTAATCGGATTTTCGTTTAGTGATTTGGGTATTAGCGAAAATGATTTATTCAAAAAAATATCAGAAATCAGAGGTTCTGCATATTTTCGTAAAACCGGTGTTACAGATTTAGGTATACTAAACAGAATTAAGGGTGATGTGAATTTTGCGGATTCTCAGGTAAGAAGCTTAGGCAATTTAGAGTTTGTTGACGGCAGTATCTATTTTGTTAATTCTAAAATCACCGATGCAGGAATTTTGAAAAAAGCGGGAGGTCTAATCAGTATTCAAAAATCGCTGCTGACAGAGGAAGATTTGAAAAATACAGTTGCTGCTAAAATAGTTTTATAGAAAAGCTTTTATTATTCCATAAGAATTGAAACGGGGATTATTCTTGTTCTGCGGGTTATGTTTTATATGATTTTTTAATACTTGGCGAGCTTTTAAATATTGATGGTTAATTATATATATATTAGCCAGATTTATAGCATATTCAATATTTTGGGGATTTTGTGAAATTAATTTTTTATATTGTGGAACAGCCTTTTGATAATCTTTATTTTTAGTATAAATTTCTGCAAGAAGGTATTCCAGTTCTTCTGTTTTTTGCATTTTCATAGCCCGCTCTACGTAGTTTTCCGCAAGCTCAATATGGTCTATGTAATAATATACAACCCCCATATTATAATATACTATATATTTAACATCCTCAGTATCAGCAAGCCTTTCAGCTTGTTCAAGTGCTTTGATTGCTTTTGAATATTCTTTTTTGGCGGCATAACTTTCTGCCAGGTCTATATAACCTATAGGAAGAGAAGGCGCCTTTCTGATATAATGTTTTGCTTCCTTGGTTTTTGCGGTATTAACTTCTTCCTGATTCCCCAAAACAAGATACGGTATATATTCTCCTTTTGTTTTTTTTGTGTTTGAGATATCCGGTTTTATTTTATAAAGAAGTTCTACTGTCATAATATCAGCTTCTGTTGGGGTTTCTCGTACATCTTTCATTACGGAAACGGAATCTTTGCTCAGATACATTATGTTTTCTCGCTCATAGCTGTGTCCCATAAAACCAAGTGCGTGTACTATTTCATGTAATGCGGTATTGTATACCTGATTTGGTGAATAATACTCGCCATCAGGTTCTTTAAGGTAAAATTTTATTTCGGCACTTTTTAGCATATTGCTTTCTATTTCTGGAATAGTATATGCAACGACATATTTTTTTGCTTCCTCGTCGGCAGGATTGTTTTCATTAAACGAAATAATTATATTTGGGTTGTTTTCCTCTCTTGTAAATAATAATTTATGATCTGTTAACTTTTCCCATTCAGTGAATGCATTTTCTACTTCTTGTGTAAAATATTCCGGAGTATAGCTGTTTTTTACAAAATTGTAGGTTATAGGCATATTATCCCAGCGTATGATTTTTTGATTAAAAGGTGCCTGACTTATGTAATTGCCCGGATATTTTCTGTGGATTTCTCTCTTAAAATCGTATAAAAAATACTCCGCTTTTAATTTTGCCCCGTCGTCCGCAGGAAGCTGAATAAATTTAACCAGTTTTTCCTGAGAATCAGTATTCATAGGTGAATTTATAATAGAATTTACATACAAATCACGTTGTTTTGTATCGTTAGCGCCGAGTTCAAAAGCCTTTTCGTAAAATTGCCGGGCTTTAAGCATGTCATTTTTTCTAAAATAGTAATCCCCCAGATAAGAAGCTATTTCCGCCTGGTGAGTGTTTTTATACCATAGCAGTCCTAATGATAAAAAGAGCAGAACAAAGAGGATTACTTTTTTAGTCATCTTTAACCCCTTTATCTATATTTAATGTTTTAACAAGGGTTCTGATATCTCCTTTTAGTTTGAAATATTCCGCAAATTTTGGGGTTGTTTTAATATTAAATGAGCGTCCGTTTTTATCTTTGTGTCGTGAAATTAGCCCCTTTTCCAGAAGCTCCTGTACGTGTTCATAAGCATTCGATCCTCTTAAATCTTTTAAAACGGATTGTCTTATAGGTTCTTTGAGTGCTATAACGGTTAAAGTCTTTAATACAGGGGGCTTAAGTTCTACAGGACAGAGCTTTTCTACTATATCAAGATGTTCGGATTTAACCTGCAAAATATAGCCGTCCTCGTCATCTATTTCTAAAGCGCCTTCTCTGGAAGAGTAGTCCATAATTAGTTCAAGAAGAGCTTCCTCTACTTTTTCAGGTTCCTCTTCAAGAATTTGTGCAATGTCATTTATTTGAAGCACCTTTGCGGTTACGAACAAAACGGCTTCAACTCTGGACTTTAACTCGGTCATTTTTGTCTCCTAATACGTTTTGTACATTATTTACCGCATCAAAAATATTATCCTCATCCTGAAATTCTTCTTTAGGTTCTTTATGCGGAGATTTGACTACATACAAGTCAGAATAAAACTCATCCTGAACCAAATCATAGTCACTGTCCACTGTTAAGAAAAGAAGTGAAACATAGGCGCTTATTCTATCCATTCCAAGAAGAGTGAGTTCTGTAAGCTCAATTCTGTCCTGACGGTTAAGAATTTCTTCAAGGTTTGCTCTGAGTCTTTGTACGCCGTTTTCTATATATTCATCGTGAGCAAGATTAACGATATCTTCCGGTGATAATCTTGCATAGTTTTGGACTCTTCTTTTTGCCCTTTCGTGAGCATTTTTAAGAGACTGCTTTTTATCAAGCATTTCATAAAATTCTAATTGACGAATCAAGTCTCTTAAGGTTACTACCCTGTTATGATTTAATCTTACACTGGTTCTTCTCTGCAATACTTCATCAATAGAGATTACATTGTTAGTCGGGATGTAATCTTCGCCGTAGTCAAGTTCAGAATCATCATCGTAATTTAATTCATCCATTTCATGCTGTGGTTCAAAATCCATAATATCGATACCTTCTAGCACATTGGATTTAAGTTTTAAGAGTATGGCTGCAAAAAGGAGTGTTCTGCCTGTGAGTTTAAGATTTCGCGCCTTTGATTGGAAAAGGTGTGCCAGATATTTATCTGTAACTTCGACAATATCTACATTCCACGGGTCAATTTTCCCTTGTTTTGCCATATTAACAAGGATTTCTATACCGTCAACTTCCGCTTCCTGAATAATTTGTTCAGGAGTTTCGTTTTTTATATTCAAGTGTCCTATATTATTTACTGCCATATCTTTCCTTCATTCCTGTCTTGTGAGGCAGGTTTGGTTGAAGTATTATCATACCCCATTATTATTTTACTTTAAATTTTATTTCTTTTTATCCTCTGTTTTTATGAAACCTACTTTTGCCGGCTTAGTCCTATCCATTAGTAAATCAATAGCTTGATAGATTTCTTTCATATCTTCTTTGTAGTCTTTAGAGTGTTCTATAAAATAGTGTTCCAGTTCGCTCACACGTCTTGCAAGGTCTTTGTTTTCAATAGCCCAGTGCCGCATTTGAACAAATGTATTCATAATTTGTATATTTATTTGGATTGCGGTTTCACTATTTAGAACACTTGAGAGCATTGCAACACCCTGTTCGGTAAAGACGTATGGCATTGTTCTTCTTCCGCCGCGCCCCTTTTTTGATATCGCAATTTGCGATATCAAAGTTTCATATTCGTCTTTTGTAAGCTGAAACATAAAGTTTGACGGGAATCTGCTGATGTTGCGTTTTACAGCTTCATTAAGCCTGTGGGTAGGAATTTCATACAACTTTGCAAGGTCGCTGTCAAGCATTACCTTGATGCCATGAATTTCGTATATTAGATTTTGAACCTGAATTAAATTATTCATTTTTAGTATTAAATCCAATCTTAGCCGGCTTAGTCCTGTCCATTAGTAAATCAATAGCTTGATGAATTTCCATCATATCTTCTTTGTAATCTTTGGCGTGTTCTATAAAATAGTGTTCCAGTTCGCTTACACGTCTTGCAAGGTCTTTGTTTTCAAGTGCATATTGCTTTATTTGAACAAAAGTTCTCATAATCTGAATGTTAATTTGTATTGCCTGCTCTGAATTTAGAATACTTGAGAGCATTGCCACTCCTTGCTCTGTGAAAACATAGGGCATGAACCTTCTTCCGCCTCTTTTGGGTTTTGATATTCCATTTTGGAATATCAAAGACTCATACTCCTCTTTTGTTAACTGAAACATAAAATCTTTAGGAAATCTTTGGAAATTTCTCTTAACAGCTTTATTCAGGTTAAAGGTTTCAACCCCATACAACTTGGCAAGGTCGCTGTCAAGCATTACCTTGATACCTCTGATTTCGTATATTAAATTTTGAACCTGAATTAAATTATTCATTTTTTGTATTAAATCCAATCTTAGCCGGCTTAGTCCTGTCCATTAGTAAATCAATAGCTTGATGAATTTCCATCATATCTTCTTTGTAATCTTTGGCGTGTTCTATAAAATAGTGTTCCAGTTCGCTCACACGTCTTGCGAGGTCTTTGTTTTCAATAGCCCATTGCCGCATTTTTACGAAAGTATCAATTATTTGAATATTAACTTGTATGGCTGTTTCTGAATTCAAAACAGAAGACAACATTGCAACTCCTTGTTCAGTAAATACATAAGGCATATAGCGTCGTCCGCCATGGCTTCTCGTTGAGGTCGCAATTTGCGACCTCAAGCTTGAGGTCACATTCTGTGATATCAAGTTTTTAAACTCATCTTTTGTTAGCTGAAACATATAATGAGCCGGAAAACGTTCTATATTACGTTTAACAGCTTCATTTAACCTTTTTGTAGGGACCCCATACAACTTGGCAAGGTCGCTGTCAAGCATAACCTTGATACCACGAATTTCGTATATTAGATTTTGAACCTGTACGACGTTATTCACTATTTATATTTATCCTTTTGTTTCTAAAGATTATCCCTTCCTTTGCCCCTTTGCCTAATCTCTGAGTTTAACCCCTGTAACTTTGGAGATTCCCTTTTCTTTCTGGGTTACACCGATTGTTCTGTTGGCGGATTCAATCATAGGTTTGCGGTGGCTGACTACGATAAATTGGGTTGTTTGAGCCTGGGTTTGGACTATATGGGCTAGTTTTTCAACATTAATTCCGTCTAAGCTGGCATCGACTTCGTCAAATGCATAGAACGGTGCCGGCATGTATTTTTGAATAGCAAACACAAAAGATAAAGCGGTCAGGGCTTTTTCACCACCGGACATACCGGCAAGACGCTGTTTTTTCTTATCTCTAGGCTGTGCTTCTATATCAAGACCTGCTGCGAACGGATTTTCTTCATTTTCAAGCAAAAGAGTTCCTTCGCCGTCAGAGAGTTTATGGAATATATCTTTAAAGTTTTCGTTTATTGCATTGTATGTTTTAAGGAATGTTTCTTTCTTTAAATCTTCATACCCTTTCATTCTTTCCAGAATTTGGGCTCTTTCGCTGCTAAGGGTTTCTATTTGACTGTGGAGTTCCTGCTGGCGTGCCGAAACTCTTTCGTAATCCTCTAATGCTCTCATATTAACAGCGCCCAGCTCGTCCATACGTTTTTGGAGCCTTTGAATTTTTGAGGTGATTTCTTCAATCGACATTTCAACCGGAGTTAAATCATTAATATTTACTCCTGCTTCTTCCAGAATATTTTTAGTTTCTTCAAGCTGAGGTTCAAGCTCACGACGACGGGCTTTGAAGGATTCTATTTGCTCTCCGATTTTTTCAATATCGGAAAGTTTAAGATTCTTTTGTGTTTCTAAGTCTACTAAATCTTTATTAATACTATCTCTCTGGTTGAGCAATTCTCCGAGTTTTTCGGTAATTTCTTTGATTTGCTCGTCTAAAACTTCTAACTGCGACTCAAGTCCTTTGATTTCCTCTGCGAATTTTGCTTTATCAAGCTCAAGTTCTTTGTTTGTCTGGATTGAGCGCTCTATAGTATCGTTGTGGGTTTTTATTGTTGTATTAATAAAATCAATTCTTTGATGCAAGCCTTCAATTTCATTATTAGCATCTGCCATATTCTTTTCATAGCGTTTGATTTCGGCTTCTACACCGGATGTTTTTTCTTTAAGGTCTTTTAAATCTGCATCATTCATAAGTTTTTCAACTTCTGTAATTTCTGTTTGCAGATTTGTCATTTTTTCTGAAATCTCAATATGTTCAGATTCCATTTTATCCAGAGTTTTTTCAATATTTGTGATTTCAGGTTCAGTGGTTTTAATAAATTCTAATCTTTCATCAATATTTTTTTGAGTATTTTCAAAATTTGTGACAAGACTGGAGAGTTCAAGCTTGGCTTTGCTCAATTCTGTAGTCGAATTAGAGTATTTTCCTCTTACATCTTCCATCTTTTCTTCTAATGATGAACGTTTGGAGATGAGCGATGCATATTTAGACTCCATTTCCTTAAGTCTTGATTTAAACGTATCAATTTCACTGTCAGAGTTTTGGGAGAATTTCAGTCCTGTTTTTCTTACTGCACCGCCTGTAATTGAGCCGGATTTTTCAAATAGGTCGCCTGAAAGTGTTACCATTCTGTATTTACCGATAAGCTTGTTGGCAACAGAGCGGTCTTCAACTACAAGGGTTTCACCTACTGCGTAATAAAACGCATTTAAATATTCATCGTCAAAATCAATAAGGTTGATTGCAAAATCAATAACACCTTTTTCTTTTGGAAGATTTAAACTCTTAGGACATTTAACAATTTTATTAAGCGGAATAAAAGTTGCCCGCCCTGCGTTTGAGGATTTCAAAAGCTCAATACAGGTAGAAGCAACGTGTTCATCGTCAACAACGATATGCGCCATTCTGCCGCCAACTGCTATTTCCAGCGCAGTAGAATACTCTTCATCAACCTGACCGAGTTTCATCAAAGGTGCATGAACCCCACGGATATTTGCGTTTACAACGGTATCAACCGCACGTCCGAGGTTAGCTTCTTCGTTTGCCTGCTTAGCTGCTTCAAGCTGGTATATCTTCTTGCGTGCAGCTTGAAGGTCGTAGTCCATGTCCGTAATTTCGTTTTTAGTCTTATCATACTCATTTAATGTATTTTTAAGGATAAGTTTAAAATCGTCAAGTTCTTTTGCTAACTGTTCAATCAAAAGCTCTTTAGATGATTTTGTTTCGGAAAAATTAGCTTTGAATGCTTCTAGTTCTTCTAATTTACCCCTTGTTTCTTCAAGCTGCTTTTTCTTTGTTGAAAGCTCTGCTTCTAAAGGAGCTTGTTTTTGAATAAGCTTAGTTTCTTTGTCCTGTTCATCTTCCAGAGCTTTTCTTAAAGAGTTTCTTTTCTCAATATGTTTTTCGGCAGTTTCATTTAAGCCTGACATATCTTCAAGAATCTTATGGAGAATTTTTTTCTGCTCTTCAATATTAGCTTCGATTCCTTTTATATTCTCCTGAGTAAGAGAAATCTTTAGTTCGGCTTCTTTAATTTTGCCCTGCTGGGTTTCTATACCGTTTTTGGTATTTTCAATGGTTTTCAAGTTATCCTGGATTTGTTTGTCTGCAAAAACTATAGAAGAATTTTTTCGTGCGATTGCGCCTTTGATTTCTTCAGCCTGTTGTTTTAATTCAATCTGGTGGGTTTCCCCTTTTTCTTTTATTGTGTTAGAAATTTCTTCATACTTTTCACGAATAAGCTTTAATCTTTCGTCTAAGTCTTTGGATTTGACCTCTTCTTCTTTTTTCTTTTTAGTGAATTCTAAGATATTTTCGTGAGCTTTTTCAAGGTTACGTCTGATATCAAAGAATTTAACCGTATTAATCTGACTTTCCAGACCGATTTTTTCGTCTTTAAGCTTCTGGTACTTAAGAGCAACTTCTCTTTCTTCTTTAAGCTGTTCAAGTCTGGTATTTACTTCATTTAATATAAGAGTCGAATTTACAACACGTTTTTCTACAGTTTCAAGCTCATTTGTAGCCTGCTCTATTCTTCTGTCAAAATCTGCTACGCCTGCGATTTCATCAATAATTTTGCGGCGTTCATTCGGGGTGCAGTTTGTAATAGACATAACGTCACCCTGCATCATTACATTATAGCTGTTCGGGGTGATGTTGTATTTTTCGAGTTTTGAATGTATATCAGATAGGGTAACAATTTTATCATCAAGATAATAAATGCTGTTAAACCCCTGCGAAGATTTTCTGATTCTCCTTGCTACAGAAAATTCCCCATCTCCTCCGTTTTCTCCGGCTTCTGCAAACGTTACTTTAACATAAGCCTCGTTTCTCTTGTTGTAGGTTGATATTAAATGGAAGAGCTTTTCAGCACGAAGGGTTCTGGATGTTGAAAGTCCGAGTGCAAAAAGGATACTGTCTATAATATTACTCTTACCGGAACCGTTCGGTCCTGATATAGTAGTAAATCCTTTGAGCATTGGTATTTCGACTTTGTTTGCAAACGACTTAAAGTTGTCAACTTCGAGCTGCTTAATGTACATTAGTGTTTAAATAAATCCCTTCCCAGTCAATAAAAAAGTATACTCCATACTCTATTAGACACGAAAATTTGAGTCATGTCAAACTGTTTACAATTTACATGTGCGCATGAAACATAAGCGGCAGCCGGATGAGTTAATTTATAAGTTCAAATTATTTTTTTAACATTTCTGCAATTATATTCATCAAAGAATATCCGGGGCATTTTTCCTCTATTTTTTCTTTTGCGGATTTTTCAAAAACATCCGGTTTCTGTTTTAACTTTTTTAAATTTTTTTGTGCAGGTTTTGTTTTATTTTCTGCTCTTTTAACAAAATTTGCGACACTGTTGGGATTTCCGCCTACTTTAAACATATTGCCTCCTTAGTATAATTAAAGCTTAAGCCACACAACTCCGTAAGGTGCTATTCTTAGATGCATTGTCCTATTTTTGAGAGATATATTTACTTTAACATCATCTCCGTTTATAAGGTTTTTATAACTTGTAATAGCTTTTTCGTTTTCGTCCTTCGCACCTTTTAATATAATATTAACCGGTAAAGTTATTTCTGCAATAAGTTTTTCATCTGAGAGATTATTTATTACAAGAATTTTTTCATTTTCAAGACTTCTTATATAAGCAAAATTACCCGGTTCTTTTGTTTTAAGCAAGGTAAAATCCCCTTTTGACATTGAGGGCAGTTTTTTTCTTACTGCGATAAGGTTTTTAACTTTTTTATAAATTTTACTGTTAAATTCGTAATAATCTTTTGATGAACCGTAAAGAAGTTTTGCTGGTATTGCCCCTCTGTGGATATCACGGCTGTCGAAATAACTGAGGAGTTTAAATTTGTTTAGCCTGCTGTTTTCAAATCTGTCTTTTGCAGATTTTTTTGCGTTTTCAAAATTATTTCTGACACCTATTTCATCTCCGTAATAAATAATAGGTATACCCGGCAGAGAGAGCAGGATAGAGAATGCTAATTCAATTCGATCAGGATTATTATCAAGAAAGTTTGCCATTCTTCCGCTTACGCCAAGCCCTTTTCTGAACTCTGCGCCTTTGGACACAAGCGCGTTATAAATTATTTCTCTGGTCTGCTGGTCTATCATTTCCAGAGTAAGTTCGTCATGGACTCTTAGGAAGATGCCCCACGCTGCAGTTGAAGGAATTTGCGGCGTTTCTTTGTAAGCATTTATGAAATGCTGTTTGTCTCCTGTAACCAGAGCTGCCCATATTGCCGGCATGTACGGGAAATGATAAGCAATTTGAAACTCATCAGTTCTTTTTATAACTTTTTCCTGATTATTAATAGTTGTTTTATACTTTCTTTCTTTTCCGAAGTATGGCAGAATATCTTTTGGGTACTGGCATGCTTCCGCTTGAATAACTGTTCTCGGCGCTGTCATTTGTATATAATTGCTTATCAGCCTTATGATAGCATGGGTTTTTGGCAGGTTTTCCGCGTTGGTGCCGCTTTCTTTTGAAAGATACGGTATTGCATCAAGCCTGAAAATATCAACGCCTAAATTAGCCCAAAAGTTAATTGTATCAAGGCAATAATACAAAACTTCCGGATTTTCCCAGTTAATATCAGGCTGGAAAGGATAAAAAGTATGATATACATAAAGTTTTTTCCCGTTTACGGTAATTTCTCTCCAGTGGTTTTCCGTAATTTCCGGGAAAATAAGTCTTCTTTTTGAGAATTTACCGTCGGATTCTTCATATTCAACAATTGTGCCTATTTTTTCGTCTACATATTTTATGTAAGGCGGCATAGAATCTCTTACAATAAAGTAATCACATTTGGATAAATCTCCTTTTAATAGCGACTGGAACCATTCGTGTTGATCTGAAAAATGATTTAATACAAGATCTGCTTTGATTTTGAATCCATCTTCTTTTGCTTTTTTAATAAACTCAAGGAATTGCGGTGTTCCGCCCAAATCTTGTCTTACATTCTGGGGATTTTTTACATCAAATCCGGCATCGCTCATAGGGGATTCTGTTATAGGGAGAAAATGCAGTGTCGTGACTCCCAAGTCTTTTAAATAATCGAGCATCTCCTCAGTGTCTTTAAAAGTGTTCGGCTTTTCCGGAGTTGTTACTCCAAACTGGTCTACATAAAACATATAGATAATTTCATCTTTATACCAGTCATCTGCACGTTTCAGGTCTTCTTCTTTCAGCTCGGCAGGACGGGCTTCTATAGATTTTTTGGCAATCTCCATAACCCTGTCATAAACCTCTTTTGCTCTTTCTTCTCCATATATTTGTATAATACAATTATTTATTTCTGTTTCAATTTTTTTAGGAACGATAACAGTTTCTTCCTGCAAAATCGATACAGGGTCCGTAGTTTCTTGTGCAAATATGCAGGTGTTTGAAACAGCAAGAGCTGTCAATATTAAAAGTGATAGCAGTTTTTTCATTAATCAGGTCTCCCCCAATAATTATAACACAAAAGCGTTCTGCAATTGCAAAACGCTTCTTCAGGGTAAGTGTATAATGTATATTTTGAGTCTATACCTCAATAAAAAGTCTTCTTCCGACTATATTCGGCTGATTATTATAATATCCGGCAAAGTATCCGCCGGCAACCGGTCTGTTTTGTCCGTAAGTTGCAAAAGGATTCTCATTATTTGAGTGAACAAACGGATTTGATGAAGCAAAAGGGTTTGATGAATGCCGTTCGGCAGTTCTTCTGATTCCTCCTGTTTGGACAGCCGGTGAGGAGGTTAAAATTTTTAAAAAGTTAGAAATTTCTGACATATTAGATAAACCTTTCTACAGGGGGTTTAACGATATTTTTCCATAAGTCAATATTCTTATCGTCAGAATGGTTTTAAATCTTGAATTATTTTAATAAATATCAACCATTTAGAGGGGAATCATTCTAAACTTGTTTATTTACTGCTTAATTGGAACCAATAGTCTCTTTACCAGAAAGATGTGTTTAATTGGCGAATGTGATAAAGAATACAGCATCCAAAATAAAAGGAATTAAGTATTCCCTAATTCCCTTATAAAACGGAGTTTAACTAATTATTTCCAGTGCTTAAATATATTTTTCCTGTCTTTCAACATTTGGACTATGGATACACCACTATTGAGTAGCCATTTCCATTGCTGATTGCAGCAAGTCTTTGTTTGTTTTAATAAGTGCATTAACAAGTTCCATTTGAACTTTAGCCATTTGATAATCAGCCGCATTATTTTTGAAGTCGGTATTAGCCTGTTCAAGCAGTCCGGAACGGATTTCACCTCTTCCGACAACGGGTTTGCCCGATTCTTCTGTTTCTACAAAGCGTCCGTCTTTAACCTCGTATAAACCCTCCGGATTATGGAAGTTTGCTGTAGCTATTTTATACAAGGGAACGGAACGATTGCCTCCGTCAGCTTTACCGTATATGGTACCATCATTTTTAATCTCATATTCGTCGTATTTTCCGAGGAATTTCCCGTTATTCGGATCAATCCAGAGCTTGATATTAGTGGTCGGAATACTCATGGCACCGCCTTTGAGCGCAGTTTCCTGAAATAAGTCGGCATTAATGGATTTTGTTCCGGACATTATTTCACCTTTATCGTTGAGAATATAACCTTGTACAGTTGAACCGTCTGATGCACGATAGACACCCTCCCCATCAAAAGTAAATTCACCTAAGCGAGTATATGATACTTTGCCTTCCGGATTTCTAAGGACGAAAAAGCCGGTACCTTCAAAGAAAAGGTTTTCATTAGAGGTCCCCGGGGTGGACTTGCCTTGCCCGAAGTTTTTTACGGCATTATCAATCACGGCGCCGCTAAGAAATGTTTTAAAGGTAACTTTATTTTCTCTAAACCCCGGAGTATAAATGTTTGTAAGGTTATCTGCGAGAACATCCATCCACTGTACTGTGGCTTTTTGAGTGTTAATCGCGGTGGTGTACATATCATTCATTGTCGCGTTCCTTCTTTTTATCTTGTCTTTCTTGTTCTCTTGAATTCCGTTGATTTAATTCATCGTACTCAATATTATTTTCGTCAAAGCGTTGTCTTAAAAGCGGTAAATTTTCTTTTAAGTAAGCTTCTGCTACCTGAGAACTCGGAAGAAAATCTGCAGAGATTTTTCCTTCTCTGCTTATTTTTATAATGACGGAAATATTATTGTCAAAATCTATTCTTAAAGGTTTATTATTCGCCATTGATTTAGCCAGTAAGTCAGCGAGGGTTTTAGAAACTTGAACCGTTCTTTTAGCTGCATCGGGGGACAGTTTGGACATGTCTGCGGTTCCTTGTTCAACCAGATTAGCAAACAACTCGACATCTGCCCGATTCATAATTATTGAATCATATTTGAATACGTTATCATCTGATTTTAAACCGGCTGATAAACGATTCTTATTGACCAAGGCAATATTTTCAGCCATTGAAGAAAGTATTGCGGATTCTTCTGCAAGATCTTTTTCTGACATTGACAAATTTTGATTCAAGTCATTTTGGGTATTATTCATGAATGATGAAAACGGCTGCCCGTCTCCCGAAAAATTCATCCCGGGATGCATTTGGGGCAATATGTCTTTATTATCCTGAATATTATAGTCATTATTAATCATATTTCCATTATTATCGGCTGAAATATTCTTATCCTTTAGCATTGATTGGAGTTTATCCTCTGAACAGTCGACTTTTTTGTTTAGTTCTTCGACAATATTGTTTAGTCCGCTTACGGCATTGTTGACATCATTTTCTTCTTGTTCAAAACTTGTTAGTTTTTCCGTTTTTTCATCTGTTTTTTGTGCAGAAATTATCTCATCAGTTTTTGGGGATTCTTTTTCTGCGTTTTTTTCCAACTCATTGAGTTCATCAGAGAATTTAACTGAAGAATTGTTTGTATTCTGATTTTGCACATTATTTTTCGCAGGGTTTGCTTGGGTTATATTAGGGGATTCAATATTCATTTTAGCTCTCCATCATGTTAAGTTCTTCATCTTCAAGTAATTTTTTGAGTTCATCTTCTTCATCTTCTGCCTGTTCACGGTGCTGAATAAAGAATCTCTGGACACCGATTTCGGAAAACTGCTTAAGCTCTTGTGCCTTTTCTTCTTCAAGGTATACTTCTTTTTGGTGTTCTTTATGTTTTTCCAGTACTTTTACTGCCTGTTCAAGTTTAACAAGTTTTATTTTTTCTTCATCAAGAATTGCCTGGAGTCTTTTTCTTTCCTGTTCTAAAGCATCTGCTTTATCCCAGAGATGGTGCAGATATTTATCATAGTACTCCATCATCCTAAAATCAGCTGTTTTGCGGTTTTCAATAGTTTGTTGGATTTCAGCATTATTGGCCCGGATATTTTCTTCTGCTATGAATACTGCCTGCTGTGCTTTTTGTACAACAAGGAGTTGCTCTTCTTTTTTCCTGATACGAAAATCCAGAATTTTTTGCAGTCTATATCTGAACGGCATAATACAATCTCACATTCTGTATTATTACAGATTTGTTTAAGAATCAATACATCTATTTGTATGATTAATGATGAGAAAATAAAGGTCAAATTAACAGTTTGAAATAACGCAGCAAAAATAAAAAGGGTGCAAATGCACCCTGAAAATCCAACTATCACAAATCAATATATTATTTATTAAAATCTTTTCTTATAGAGGTTTGTTCCACAAAGACTCAGCAAATTTGCTTTGTACGGCTCCGTTTTCTACAGAAAGTGATACATTGCTCGGAGTAAATATAAATACCATATCACTAATTTTCTGGGGGGTGCCGTTAAGTGCGTGGGCAGCACCGCAAACAAAATCTATAGTTCTTTGAGACTGTTCTTTATCCAGTAAATCAAGGTGAAGAATTACAGTTTTTCTGTCAATAAGTTTTTTGACAATTTGTGCGGCTTCACTAAATGAACGAGGCTCAATAACTGTAACTTCGCCTGTCTTATAGTTGTTTGGATGCGAAACAACCTTAGAATCTCTCTCAAAAGAGCGTTCGGGTTTAACTCTTGTTTCGTACATTGTATCTAATGCCAGATTTCTATCTGTAATGTAATCGTTGTCATTGTCAACTAAATCCATGAAAGCATCCTCATCGCTTCCGTCATTAAAACTTTTTGTAAAAAAGTTAACAAACCCTTTTAACCCTTCTGATAGTGCCATTGTTCCTCCATTTTATTACTTAGTAAATAATTTTCTTCCTAACCTTATCATAGTTGCACCTTCGCGAACCGCAATTGTATAATCGTTTGACATTCCCATTGAGAGTTCATCAAGAGGATGCTCGAATTTTTTCTGAAGCTCCTCTCTAAATGTTTTTATATCAGCAAACAGCAGCTTGAGAACATATTCTGAAGCCCCGAGCGGAGCCATATTCATAAGCCCGCACACATTAATGTAATCAAGCTTTAGAATTTCAGGCAGCTCTTCTTGTAACTGTTGTTTTGTGTATCCGGATTTCTGTGCTTCCCCTGCATTGTTAACCTGCAACAATATTTTTACTCTCTTATTTAAACGGCAGGCGGCCTTGGATATAGCGCGGGCAAGCTTGAGAGAATCTACCGAATGAATATAGTCAAAATATTCGACGACTTTCTCTGCTTTATTTGTTTGCAGATGCCCGATAAAGTGGAATGTGGAATTTTTTCGGATGTATTCAGGCAAAGCTTGAATTTTTTGAGCGGCCTCTACAGCTCTTGATTCGCCAAAATCCCTCAGTCCCGCTTTGTACCCGGCTATCATTGCATTCAATCCGTAATACTTCGTTACTGCTATTATTTTAGTTTTGCAAGGTGCGATATTTTTTTGAACGTCAAGAAGATTCTCTTTGATGAGCAATTCATCGATTAAAACGTCTTCGCCCCAGCGGCTTGAAGGTATCAACCTTTCTTCGGTTTTGTGATTATCTGTATGCTCATCGGTTTGAGACATATCCCTCGACCTCATTTGTATTATATACTACATTTCATGCGCTGTACAAGTAGCGGATTGTAACAACTTTTTTGATTTTTGCTGTCATGCTGAAACCCATGATTCACATGGATTTCCACCATGTCTATATTGTTAAGTTTTGTAAACTTTGCCTTTTTTGTTAAGAACTTGACAAGAATTTTAGCCGTTATTTAACAAAAAAGGCATGCCCTTGCTTAATGTCTATATTTTAGACGGGCGAGCTTTTATAAAGCCCGCCCTTGCAGAATTATTGACCAAGGTATGCGAGTGTTTCCATGACTGTACTTGCTGTTGAGAACACTCGGGAATTCATTTGAATCATGCGTTGAGCTGTAATCATATTTGATAATTCAAATGCTATATCAACGTTTGAACCTTCATAACCTCCTGTTTCAATTGAACCGAAAGCCATTTCTCCGGCAATGCCGTAATAAATTTCTCCAACATCGGGTCCCCATTCCCATAGGTTTTGATTAATTGAGACAAGCCCTTCCTGGTTAACCATTGTTGCAAGTTCAATGATGAAATTGGAATCAGAAAGGACCGAACCGGTTGTTGTTACGTCACCTGAAACAATTTCGACACCTTCAGGGGAAATATATTTCCATTGAATTGCATCATTTTGATCAACAAATTTAGTCAAAATTGAGCCGTCTTTGTATATAGCCGAGACGATACCGTTTTCATCAATTGTAATATCTTCAAGCGCTGTTGCATCCATATCATTGTTGAAAAGCATGTCCTGGATAGTTACATGCTGATTCAAAACAGCAGAAGTGGTATTCTGATCTGAAAGTCCCGTTGCACCTAAGAAATTGCTTGTTGTTGTATCTTGATTGAAGGTGACTGTATTGGTAGCAGAGTTAAAAGATATTGTGCCATCTGCATTTACTGAAACATCAAAATCTAAATTTGTGCCGGGGTGATCATTTTCATATTGCGCAATCTGTGCATTAAAACTTGCAACCATGTCAGCAACAGTTTGGTTAAGGTCATCGATTGTCAGGACTAAATCTCCGACAGTCGTGCCGTCATCAGCTAAGATTGTAACTCCGATATCACCCGTTTTTATATTTGAAATTAAATTATTGAGTTCGTTTAAACTTTTAGTTGCCAGGTCTTGCGATGGTTCAACAGTAATTTTCAAATTTTTAGGGATTTTTACCGTGGAAGTTGAACCGTTGTTAGAGTACAACCCTTCTGCACCCACAACTTTTAATCCTGAGTTTGTAACTAAATTTCCTGCACTGTCAAGTGAAAAAATACCGTCTCTTGTAAAATACTGTTTACCATCGGCATCTTGTACAACAAAGAATCCGGAGCCGGAAATCATTAAATCGGTATCACGTCCCGTTTGAACAAAATCTCCGCTGTTGAAGTTGCGGGTTATACCCGCAATTTTTGTACCTAATCCTATTTGTTTAGGATTTGTTCCGCCGCCGTCGCTTGTTGCAGCTTTACCATAGGATATTGTATTTGAAAACAATGTTTCAAATGTTGCATTAGCGGCTTTATAAGCTGTTGTATTAATGTTAGCAACGTTATTGGCTATTACGTTGATTTGGGATTGTCCGGCATTTATACCGGTACTGGATGTGTGTAACGCTTGTGACATTTTTCCTCCTGCCCTGTCCAGGCTTATTTTTTTACTTTTTATTCTTCGTGTTCCTCTGTCCACAAGAGGATTAACGTGGCTTAATCAGCAGTAGTTCCGTTGCTACTGCTTGCTGTAACTTTTAAATTAGAAGTATTAACTTCTTCATCTTGTCCTCTTATGGAGACAATATTTGCAATTGAATAGTATTCATCTCCTACTTTAACTTTGCCGGAACCGTCTTCAAAGCTTGCTTCGGTAACAATACCGGTAATTTCCTTTTCTTCTTTAGTTTCCGGATCAGTGTAATTAATTGTTACTTCTTTACCAATCATTGAGAGGGTTTGTGTTATTTCAGCATTTGCGGCGAGATCCGAATAAAGTGCTGAGAGGTAACTCATACAGTCATCCAGGCCCTGATTCATCTGGGTCATCTGCTCAAGAGTTGAATATTGAGCTAACTGAGCAAGCCATTCCGTATTATCGGTAGGTTGAGTCGGATCCTGATTTTGAAGCTGCTGCAGCATAAGTGTTAGAAACATGTTGCTGTCATCTGTTGCATTAGATGCGGCAGTGCCGTTCATTTTATTTTCTGCTTGCGCGTATGCGCTTTGATTTTGCATGCTTACAATTTCATTACTTGCTATAGCCATAAAGCCTCCCCTCTATATCTCAATATTTTGATTATTATCATTAATTGTTTTTGCAATTGTTTTTTCAAACAACCCTTTTTCTTTTTCTTCTCTGTCCGGCTGGTTTTGACCTTTGTTTCCGCCACGGGAACCTTCTTGGTCTGTCCATTCAGGATTATCAGCCTCTTTTTGAGTATCGTTTACTTTTATCGAAATGTTATCTATTCCGACACCGTGCGAGGCGAGAGTATCTTTGAGTCCGTCAAGACCTTTCATTAAAAGATCTCGGACTTCATTGCTTGCTACGGTAAATTGAGCTGACAGACCGTCAGGAGAATTAACCAGTTGGATATTGACTCTGCCAAGTGATTCCGGATTCAAAACAATACTGACTTTTGAGTTATTGAATAGACTTTCCATTTGTTTTGTAATTTGTTCGATTATTTTTCCCGGAGAAATTTCTGCTGTTTTTGCTTGAACGGTTTGTCCTGTCTGCGAGTTTTGATTTTGTATAATCGTATTTATCTCAAAAGAATCTCCGTCGGAATGGAGCATAGCTTTAACAGCCTGCTCTTGCGGTGATTGATTATCCATAAGAGAACCTTCGTTCTCGGAAGAAACTCCGGTATCGGATTCCAGGGCTTCAACTTTTAGTTCGCTAAGCATTTCTTCGTCCAAAATACTTTCGAGTTCGTTTTCTTGGGTTTTTGACGAATTTATTACGGAGTCGTCCGTTTCAATATCTGCTAAATTTATGTCGACAGATTCTGATTCGGTATTGATTTCGTCAGCAATAAGTCTAGAGATACAGGTTTCGTTTTTGTCAGCCGAATCCTTTGAGCATGAAGAATTGTCAATTTTTGTGTTATCTAAATTAACACTTTGTAAAATCAATGCTGCCGAATCCGTGTTGTCTTCAGTATTTTGCGTTTCTTCCGCCTCATCAGTTGTTGAATCGGAGGCTAAAAATTCTTCGCCCGAATTTTCTTCGGCTGTAATTCCTGCTGCTTCTTTCAACTCAGAGATTATCTCGTTTATATCTCTTGCTAGAGTTAAATCCAGAGAAGATTCAGCATTTGATTCTTCAACGGCTCCGGCAAGAAATTCCTTAAATGAATTTATTTCATTTAATTTTTCTTCCCCTATTCTGTGTTTGGACTCTCTTATGTCTTCAAGAGTTTTTCCGGATGAGAAATCCTTCCGGCTGTTTACATTTTGTTCGTACACTTTTTCGAAGCTTTCTTTTTTAAAACTATTACTATGTTTGTCTGGAAATGAGACAAAGGTATTATCTCTGCCTGCGATTGTGATTTTGCCTCCGGCAGAGGTATTCATATTTGGTGAATTAATTAAACTGTCAATTATTGAATCCATCATACTGTGTTAAACCTTGCTGATGTTATGTCATCGATTTCTTTAACTTCAAGTCTTTGAATTTCCTTATAATATTCTTCTTTCTGCTTTTCTTTAAGTTTTCTCAGAATCTCAGCTTTCTTGTGAGCTTCTCGTACTTCTGATTGTTTTCTTTCAAATATTGCTTTTGTATTGGCAACGATTTTCTCTTGATATCTGATATCTGTCTCCAGTTTAATACCGTAATCTCTGTGTGCTTCAATCTGTTGAATGTCAAGAGTTTCTGAATTATACAGAGTATCTAACTCTTTGTTGTTGCTATTTTTGGAATCGATAATATCATTGAGAACAGCTTCTTGCTGTCTTAAAGCAGCAAGAATTTTTGCGGCTTCCATCTGGCGTTGTTCCAGTTCATTTTCCCGCATATCAAGTACGACTTGTAATCGAAACTTGAACTTTTTCAATTTAATCTACCTCGTCTCCGCCAAGCATACAAAGATGTACACTCAGTACCTCTAATACTCTAACTGATTATGGCATGACTACCATCATATATATGGTGTAATATTTCTTTACAAACTGATAAAATTTAGGCAATTTTTTTATATTATAAGTCTTATTATTAGTATGTAAGTGTGAAAAGGGTGTATTATGACTTATCCGGTTAACTATAAAACTAATCCGCTGCCGGTAAACTATTCCGGAGTTACTATTCAAATTACAAATCCTTCGGTAAATACCTGTCCGAACGGTACAGTGATGTCCGGTGGATGTATTCCGCAGGAATATTGCAACATTTCGACAGCAAACTGTGATAAAAATTTAGCGGGTGTATTACAAAATCAACTTTCATATTATCCCGGTATTTATACTGCGGAATCCTATCAAGCTGCAGCTTTAAATCAGAACGACAAGCCGGTTCAAGCATATCCGCCGCAATACTATCTGAATAACTATAATTACAATTCCACTCCGCAGTCTGCTCCGTTAAATAACCAAAACCGTGAAGAGCAGAAGCAAATAACCGATTTTGAACCTTCTGCGGAGAAATCAAAAGAAGAGATATTACCTGAAGGACAAAAAGACGCTAAAATATTAACAGAGGCAGAATTAGACAACGAAAGGAATATGAAAGTATCAAATGAAATAATTTCAACTCTCAATGAAAGAGCTGAAAAAGAAAAGGAATTAAGAATAAATGGTGAACAGAAAAAAATAGTTGCACTTACTAATGAATATATAATGTCTCTTGAAAATTATTTAAACAATCCTAATTCAGATATACGATTAATGGCAGCAAAGGAAATCTTAACAAGACTTGATGAGGATAAAAGCAGATATGATGATGCTGCATTAAACGCATTATTGAATAAGATGCTTCAGGATCCGGATCAGTTGGTCAGAATCGCAGCATTAAGCGCGTTGAATTCGCAGCTTGCAAGCGGAAATAACTATACGGTGCAAATACTTACAAAAATACAGCAAAATCCTGATTCCGATAGGGAGGATGTGCTTGAAGCTTCGGAAATATTGCTTAAAATGACAACGGATACTGATGTGAAATATGAGCCGGTTAAGATTAAAACAACAGTAGTTAAAGAAAAGGCAGAAAATGAAATCAATAACACCAATAATATGTAAAACAGTAGGTGCCGCCGGACTCGGGGTTGCCTTATATGATACGTGGAAAGTTAGCAGCCATTTTGCGAAGGCCGGCGGGGAGAATGCTGCTGCGGAACATTATCAAAAGGTATATGCAACTACACGAAATATAAATAATATCAGTTATGTATCAAATTCTGTTCAGAAAAAAACTGCAGATTTACGTGATAAGAATCCTATTCCAAGGGTTTGGGGCAGTATAAAAGGAAGAGCCACAGGAGTTCTCTATACTCTCTGTAATTGGCTCCCGACAGCCGGCTGCGCATCTCTGGCTCTTCTTGCAAAAGGTTGGCTCTCTAAACTTGGTGCAGCCGGCGTGTTATTGTGCTCTGTCTATAATATTTGCCATAATGGTTTTGGTCTGGGGAAGGATAACCCTATGACTTAGGACTGTTGTCTGAACTGAACCATTTTTTTGACAGGTTTTAGATGTTCTTTTACAACTTCCGACATTTTCTGAGCATCTTCTTTTACATAGGTATCACCATGTTTGTTTTTAGCCAGTTTGGTAAGCCCCATTTTTTGAATCAAACTGGGTGTTAGGAAAAACATAGTCAGTAACGCTGCTCCGCCGCCAAAAACTCCCGCATGTGACCAGGAAGAAGTATAACTTCTTGATACAGCCATAGTCAACGCACCCACTGCGGCAGCTACTCCGCCGGCATTTAACGCTGCAATCTTGGGATCAGACATTCCTGCCGGATTCAAATGGGTTGTGCGAGTCCCTCTAAATGCTGCCCGAGGGCTAAGGGCATTAATCGGTTGGATCATAAGCACACACTTTCTCTTTTAATAACTTACACATTTTAACGCAAATAAAAACATCTGTAAAGCCCCTGATACTAATACTTTCGGGTGATTTTTTAAATGTAAAATTTACACTAAAAGTATAGATAAATTATATACTGCAGTGAAAAAGGTTAATTTAAATGAAAATAAATTCCGGCCAAGGCTGCAAGAACTGCCAAAACTGTTATTAGAGCTGCCCCCTGTGCAGATTTAAGGCTAAAATAGGCATGAGAATTCATAACACGTTTAGGGTATGTATCAATAAAATGTGACATATAAAGAACTGAGAAAATAATTATATAATACGGGTTTAAATCCAGATTTTCGCCATATTTCTTTAGAGTATACCTTTGAATAATTTTAAGAGTTCTATAAGACAGGGCAATTCCTATAAGGTGTTGAATTAATAGCACAACGCATGCCATATGGTGGCTGAATTCTATATCTGAAAGAATATAGCTGATATACGCAAGAAGGCTTATTCCGAGAAGTACGGCAAGCCACTTGAATTTTAAACTGTCTCTTTCATTAACCGTAAGATTGTTTATTGCTCTGAAGTTAATAAAAAACCAGAGTATTGCAAAAAGACCAAAGGTTAAAAGCTGTAGTGCCAAAAATATACCGAAATCTTTGAACTTGATTTCTTTAAGCTGGGGTTCAGTAAAAAAAGCTCCGCACATAGAACATCTTTCAGCATCTGAATCCACAAAATTTTCACAAAACGGACATTTAACTTGTTCTGGCATATAAACTCTCCACTAAGTCAATTTTATCATACTATATGTTTTTTGCGCAATACTCCGCAATCGGGCAATACTCGCAGTTAGGTTTTATCGGTTTACAAATATTTTGTCCGTGGGT
>CALUTN010000006.1 GCA_944323665.1 Candidatus Gastranaerophilales bacterium
AGACAAAAAACAGCTTTCTGTTATACCTTCTGACTGGACGGATGTCAGACTCTTTAATGCCGGAAAAGAAAGTGAACTTAATCAGGATTTAATAGATGCGCATAAAAGATTTATTGATATGATTCTGGATATCGGAGCTGACGGACTTAGAGCTGATGTTGCAACAATAAAACCCTTTAATTTCTGGAAAGAAATTATTAAATACACACGGAACCGAAATCAAGATTTTATGTTTATAGCAGAGGCCTCCGATTCGTGGCGTGAACCTCCTTCAAAGTATGCGCCCTTTACTCCTTATAATAAGCTTTTAGAAGCGGGGTTTGACGGATACTACGGAAGCTTTTTTAACCTAAAAGACTGGAAAAAATCCGAAGAATTAATAGAACATATACAATTTAATAATAAACTTCTCAACTCATATCCTGAAAATAAGAGTGTAATTCTGTCTTTTACAACCCATGACGAAGTCAGTCCAGTGGTATTAAACGGAGAGAAATTTTCTGTAATGATTTGTTGGCTGGAAGCCACTCTCCCTTACAATCCGTATATAATAGACGGATTTCAAACGGGAGATGACTATATTTACCCCTGGGCAAATACAAAAGCTGCGACGACAGAAACAGATGATGATTATTATTTTGTCCACAGGGGCAAAATGGATATATTTAATTTTTCCAGAAAACCGGGGGGGAAAAGCAAGCTGGTTACGGAAAATTTTAGGCAAGCTTTTAAATTCAGAGCTGATAATCAGGATTTAATAGCTAAAGGGACTTTTTCTCCTTTAAAATGCAATAATGATAGGATTTTTGCGTATTCAAGAAGTTATCAGGGAGAAACTCTGATTGTTATAGGAAATCTTGACCAAAAGCGTAATCAAAGAAAAATTACAGTAAAAGTTCCGGGGGTTAAGAAGAAAGAAAACCTCGAAATTATACACGGAATGCCGAACTACAAAACAAGAAAAAATAAGATATACACGGATATGGAAGCCGGAGAAATAAAAGTTTTGAGAATAGCTAATTTTTCTATATAATATAATTATAGAGAGGTAGATTATATGAAGAAAAGAATCATGTCAGGTATGCGCCCAACCGGAAAGCTTCATTTGGGGCATTATTTGGGAGTTATTGATAACTGGGTAAAATTGCAGGATGAATATGACTGTTTTTATCAGGTTGCAGACTGGCATGCTCTCACTACAAAATATGATAATACCGAGGATTTGA
Source organism: Candidatus Gastranaerophilales bacterium (assembly GCA_944323665.1). Classification (GTDB taxonomy): domain Bacteria; phylum Cyanobacteriota; class Vampirovibrionia; order Gastranaerophilales; family Gastranaerophilaceae; genus CAG-196. The sequence continues at coordinate 1,227 of CALUTN010000006.1, forward strand.
AACAGAATGTTATAGATATTGTTTCGGATTGGCTTGCTTGCGGAATCGATCCTGAAAGGTCAACGGTATATCTTCAATCCCTTGTTCCGGAAACTGCAGAGCTTCATATATATTTGAGCATGATTACTCCGCAAAACTGGGTTGAAAGAGATCCGACTCTCAAGGATATGGCAAAGATTCTCAAATCTAAAGAAGGTTTTGCTTCCCAGATTAATTACGGATTAATGGGATATCCTGTTTTAATGACGGCTGATATTCTTCTTTTCAATGCGGATTTTGTTCCGGTTGGAATAGATCAAGTTGCCCATGTTGAATTAACCCGTGATATCGCAAGAAGATTTAACAATGTTTACCATACAGATTTCTTTAAAGAACCGCAGCCGCTTTTAAATAATTGTTCATTAATTTGCGGACTTGACGGGAATAAAATGGGGAAATCATTTAATAATGATATTAAGATTTCCGATACAGCGGAAGTTACTGCTAAAAAAGTTATGTCTGCTATCACTGACAGAAGCAGAATGAGAAAAGATGATTTAGGTCATCCTGATGAGTGTGAAGTAGCGTTCAAATACTGGAAGATTTTCGGTACGGAAACAGAAATTAATACGGTAAGATGTGAATGTGAAAAGGGTCAGAGAGGCTGTGCTGATTGCAAACGCCAACTTGGAGCCAAAATTAATGAACGTATGGCTGAAATTCGCGAAAAACGCAGCTATTACGAACAGCATCCGGAGATAGTTGAAGAAATAATAAGAGAAGGTTCAAAGAAGGCTCAAATAGAGGCTCAAAAAATTCTTGGTGAAGTCAGAAATCTTGTAAAGATGTTTTAATTAATCAAAGAACGAGGGCGGTTTTAAAACCGCCCTCGTTCTTTTTTAATCTTATTTCTTCTTTTCGGCTCTTGTTCTCACAGAAATCCTTATCGGAGTTCCGAAAAATCCGAAAGCTTCTCTTATTTTGTTTTCTATATACCTTTTATAATGGTCTTTTAAAAGGTTTTCATCGTTTACAAAAAGCAAAATGGTTGGAGGCTGTATTGCAGCCTGAGTTGTATACATAATCTTTAATCTTCTGTTCCTGATAGTTTGAGGAGGATTGAGCGCATAAGCTTCATTAATAATTTTATTTAACAATCCTGTAGAAACTCTCTTTGTAGATTCATTATAAACTTCAATAACCTTTGTAAAAATCTGGTTAAGCCTTTGCCCTGTTTCAGCACTTATATAGATTTTAGGAACATAATCCAGAAACGGAATTTCATTTGCAAGTTTAGTATCAAATTTGTTTATGGTATTTGATTTTTTGTCCTCAATTAAATCCCATTTATTAATTGCGATAACCATTCCTTTGCCGGCTTCGGTTATAATTGATGCAATTTTTTTATCCTGATCCGAAATTCCGTTAACAGCTTCTGTGGCATCAATTACCATAAGAGCAACATCACATTCTCTGATTGAACGTATGGCTCTGTCTACTGCAAATTTCTCTACCCCATAGGTTACTTTAGATTTTTTCCTTATACCGGCAGTATCAATAATTACAAACTCTTTATCTTCGTACTTAAGTCTTGAATCAATACTGTCACGGGTTGTGCCGGAAATGTCCGAAACAATAACCCTTTTTTCGCCCAGAAGAGCGTTTACTATAGAAGATTTGCCGGCATTCGGACGTCCTACAATCGCTATTTTAATTATGCCGTCTTCTTCGTTATTTTCATCTTCTTCAAAGTCTGAAGTAATTTCTTCTAGCAAATCTCCGACTCCGCCTGAACCATGCAGGGCAGAAATAGCAATAGGCTCGCCTATTGCCAGGGAATAAAAATCACTCAACATTGTAATCTGTTTCCCTGAATCTACTTTGTTAACCGCAAGGAAAACAGGTTTTCCGGATTGTCTTAAAATATTAGCAATATCTTCATCAACAGGAGTTACTCCTTCAATCCCGTCTACAAGAAAAATTATTTTATCGGCTTCTTCACAGGCAATTTTTGCCTGGTCATAGATGGAAACCATAATTTCATCTTCATCCCCCGGAACAATCCCGCCGGTATCAATTACAGTAAAAAACTTGTTTTGCCATTCGACATCAAAATAAATCCTATCCCTTGTCACCCCCGGCAAGTCATCCACTATAGACTGCCGTCTTCCTACAAGGCGGTTAACAAAAGTTGATTTGCCGACATTTGGGCGTCCAACAACAGCTACTACAGGTTTTCTTTTCATAGCTGTAATTCTAGCACGACGTTGTTACAAAAACAATGCCGTAAAATTCTACAATCCGCTTTAAATTGGGATAACCGTACTATCCAGCTCTGCGCATTAAATCGGAAAGCTTAATATCCTTATTCTTAATTGACGGTTCTTCTTTTTGGACTCTTGCCGGTTCATTGAGCTGGGATAAACCTATTCTTTGCGGTTCTTTTTCAAATATTAAGCATTTTTGTATAAAGGTTAAAATTAAATTCATTTTTGTCTCCTTATTAATCATTATACACAAAATCTGTATAACTCTTTCATTCATTAAAACTATTTTACAAAACAAATTCATTATACCTTATGCTACAATATGTTTATAAGATAACAAGGGGAATTATTTGAATAAAGTTTTTTATAAGAATTTTGATACAAATTTTCAAAAAGCCTGTGAATTATCTGAAAAAAATTTTTCTCACACAGAACTTATAAAACTGCTCCGTTACGGTGATGTAATGCAAAAACAGATAGCGGCAATGCACCTTGACGGCATATATAACCGCAGTGATGCAGATGCAATTATGAATAATCTTACCGGTTGTGACGGCAAAATAAGAGAGGCCGCCGCATTAACTTTATCCAGACTCTTAAAAGAAGATAAACAAGTTATAAATTTTTTAAAACATTATCCCGAAATTTTTGCAGATGCTTCAATAGATATGAACGGAAATATATGCAGATATATAACAAAATGTGTATCTGTTCTGCGAACCGAGCCGGATTTCTGCGATAAATATTTGAAGAAAATTTTTAGTTTTATAGATGAAGCCTTTGACGGGTTAGACAGAATTATATATAAAGATAAAAAATACGTTATAAACAAGCTTTTGTTTAAATTATATTGGTGCCTGGAAGATTTGCGACTATTCACAGATACTGCCGATAAAAATATACTTCTGAAAATATTGACAAAAACTTCTAATATAAAAGAGTATACAATAAGAGAAAAGACAGCCACGGTTCTGCTATCGATTGATGACACAGATTTTGCTGACCTCAAAGAAAAACTGGCAAATGATGAAAACTACTATGTAAGAAAAGTTTTAGCTTAAATCATCATAGCTTCGCCCAAAAGATCCATATTCCCGTCAAGCAGATATTGAGCCAAATCTTTTGTATCAACCTGAGCACCAACAATAGACATCAGATCTGCCGGCAACTGGCTTATCATATTAACCAGAGAATCCTTATTAAGCATAATCATCGGTTTAACCATATCAGGCTTCATAAGAGTGTTAAGCATATTAATATATGAATGCGGATTAAAAAGTTCCAAATATTCCGGTTTGGTTTTTGTAAGTTGGAATACAATTTGTCTTTGAACATCCGGGTCTATAGATGCCATAAATTTCCTGTAATCATCAGTAGGCAGGTTTTCTATGCTTTTTATAAATTCCTTATGATTTGTTTCTTCCGCCGGCTTTCCGGTAACTCCTTCTATAAATTTAATCATAACTTCGGGCGGTAGAGCTTTAATTTGCTCAATAACATCATTTTTATCAAGATCTTCGTTCATAAAGAAGTTGGAAAGGTCTTCTTCCGTAAACATCATTATTATCTGTTCAAGCGGAAATGCTTCTCTAACAACTCTAACCAATTCTTCCATATCAACATGCATTAGCATTTCCAGCAATTTTTCCTGCGTAAAAAAGTATAAACCCATTACGAGTTCTTCATGATTGAGCATAGGAAGAATTTTCTCTCTTGTTTTTGAATCCATATTATGTAAAAGCACAAACTTGTTTTCAATATCTGTGAGTTTAAATATCTTTATAAGTTTTTCAGGAGAATGATAAACTTCACGTGCATATTTAACAGCTTGAGTATTCCCGCGTTCAGCTTCGGCTTCAATAATCTCATCTACGGTACTCAATCCGTACTCGCGAATCATTCTGGAAGATGTTATATTCATCCTCTCTGCGAATAATTTCATATTTGCATCTATAACGAGTGCCATAGTTTCTCCTTAATAGTTCTTATATATATAAAGTATATAAGTAATAAATAATTGACTTTTCATTAAGATTTGTAACAACAAATTTTATTGTGGTATAATCATATTGTTATGAAAAGATTAGCTCTGATTATTTTAACATTATTTTTGTTATTTACAAATATATCGTGCGAAGCCGCACAAAAAGTAACAAAGAAAGCTGTTAAAGTTGCAGCCTCTGACGGTTTTAATATTAATTCAGTCTTAATGTACCCTAAAATTGACGGAAAGAAGGAATTTAACACTGTTGTACTTTTACATTCCTTAGGATATGATTCACTGTGGTGGGGAGACCTCCCGAATGAGCTGCTGGCTAAAAACTATGCAGTACTTATGATTGACTTCCGCGGTCACGGACAAAGTATATATGACTCAAAACTTGAGCGGGTTTCCTGGAAAAATATGAAAAATACCGCTTTTGCAAAGTATCCTGACGATGTTATTGCGGTAATAAATAAAGTAAAAGAAGAAAATAAAAAAAGGATATTTTTCAATAATTGGGCCATAGTTGGCTCCGATATCGGTGCGAGTACTGCGGTACTAGCAGCCGAAAAAATGCAAACTCGTCCAAAAACAATGATTATGCTCTCCCCTATTGTTAAGACTAGAGGTTTATATATTCCGGTCAAACTTGCACACCTCGACAATGTAGATATTCTTTCCATTATCGGAACAGATGATACTGTATCAAAACAAGCCTCTGATTATTTAAGCAAATTTGCACAGTCCAATTTTTCGGAATATAAATCCGAATCACAGAGAACGGGTATGCTAATGCTGAAAAATGACACGGGACTCACAAGACTCATTATTTCGTGGATAAGCCAGTATTTGAATTAGATATCTGCAGCACCTTTATCTTTAAGTTTTTCCAGCGCTTGTTTTGCACCATCATAATCTCTGCATAATTTTACAACGAACTCAATAGAAGCCTTGTCTTGTTTTATGGCATCTTTGAGTTTGTAAATATCCGCAAGCTGCAGTTTATTCAGATCCTCATCAGAATAAAGATACTTTTCAAGAAGTACTCTGGATTCTGCATCAAGCCCCGCAATATTGTGTTTGAATGCATACCAATTATAAAAATGGTAGAGAAAATAATATTTATTAACGCTTCCTTTGGACAAAACAAACATTTCATCTGTTTTAAACCTTATTTTATTCTCGGTAAGAAGGGATAAATATAGAGCTTCCAATCCTTTTTGTGGATAAATAAACCCCTCCTTCTCATTTATGGGGTTAAGATAGCATGAATTTTTTATAAAATATACTCCTGTTCCGTGTTTTTTTATATACTCAAGAACTTCATCCGGATTATAGTTTGAGCTTTTTAATATTAGCCGGAGTTCTTCCTCCATCTTCTCTCTTTGGCTTTGCGCAATTGTTTCCAGACTTAAAAGACAACCCCTTGCATAGACTTTCTTTCGTGAAGAAGCAGTACGCACACCCAAAGTACCGGAAAGGCTTTTTCTTAACAGCTTCTCCTGGATTGACAATATAAAATAAATAAGATTTTTTAATAAATTCATAATCTAATTATGACATTAAATATTTAATCAAACAAGAGACTAAGCTCTCTTTTCTTCAACCTTTTCAACAGCATCTTCTACTTGTTGAGTAGCGTAGAAGTTAGAGAATGTTTCACCTTTAATGTTACGTAAAGTGCTGTCAGAAGTATGTTTAATAAGAAGATTGATACCGGCGTTACCGACTTTTCTTAAAGTGTCAGCTTGGGAGCCGTCGGCAAATGTTTCATAAATACCAAGTGCTTTTTTAACTATACCTTGATTTGTAATATATGTAAGATTATTAAAAACTTCCGCAACCGCAGCTAATGCACCATTATTTTCAATAAATTCATTAAATCCTTCACTTGTTTTTGTTGCCGTAATAATATTGTCAGAAGATTTGTCAGAATTTTTTTCTACTCTTATTTCTTCTTGCGATTCTTTTGATTTAATTTGTCTTGTAAGTTCTTCCAGTTTTGTTGTATCAACAGGAGACTTTGTTTCAAAACCGAATGGTATCACCTGATTGGAGGTTTCTTCCGTAATTGTTTCACTATAAGATACAGTTGATACCTCTTTTTGTTCTTCAACCGGGAATTCTTCTGTCTTATTATCTTGCTGTTTTTCAAGCTGATTATTAACAGGTTTGTTTTGTGCATTTTTTGCATTTTCTGCTTCTATTTGCTTAATAGCTTCCGTATAAGCATTGTTCGTTGCTTCATCAATTAATTTAACAAACTCTTCTTTCGAACCTTCAAATATAACTTCAGGATTGTTGTCAATAAATTCAGAAACCGTCGCAACAACTTCTTCTTTAATACCGAGCGATTCCGTATCGTTGAAAATTTTATTGTAAGCGAGAGTTTTGTCTTCATTATTAAGATTTTCGTTCTTTGAGGTACCTGTCATTGAACCTGCATATTGAGCGTAATAAACATTTTCCGCTTCTGTTAAAAGTTTTTGTTCATTTTCGCTAAGCTTTTCACCTCTGTCTCTTTTAGCTTTTAACTCTTCAATTTCTTCTTTGTGTTCTTCAAAAAATTTTGTCGCATCAGTGTATAATTCATTTAAAGCCTGCTCTAAATCTTCTTTTGTAAGATGAGTGTATGCACTATCTGCAATAAGAGCAGCTTCATTATTGTCAGGGACATTATTGAATCCGTCTTTTTCGGTAACGATTTCTTTAAAGTTATCAACAATACCTTTTGCAACTACAGCTCTTTCATCGCTATTATTGCTCCCTCTCAAAGCCAATTTTTCAGCATAAAATCTGCTGCCGGCTTCTAATTTTGAAATAATATGTGCAAGGTGACCTCTTGTTTCACCGACAGTATCAATGTTTAAGTCTTTGAATACTTCAAACGCTTTGTCGTAAGCTTTCTTTATTTTTTCTGTATCACCGCTTAGAATAGCATCGTTGGTGATATCATAGAAAAACTTATCTAAAGCTGTTTCAATATCTTTACCGCTTGGAGTTTTTGTATTTAGGTATCCCTTTTTGGCAAGAAATTCTACAACATCCGCATGAGATCTAAGTAATTCTTTAACCCAGCTTCTGTCAGACAAATCTCTCACATATTTTTTATGTGCTCTATGAATCATTGCATCAATTTCAGGCTCATTTTTAAAAATACTGATTCTGTAGCCGCTTGTTGCAATATCAATTACTTTATTTAATTCTTCATTCGGCATATTAACAAGTTCTTCCGTAGTACAGCCGGCAATTCTTTCAAGAAAGTTTGCTTTTTTAGCTTCATCTAAACTGATTCCCCTATCAGCCAGGTATGCGGCAATGCTTCTGTAAATATGATTACGCATAAATTCTACCGGTGACATTTGAGAACTATCGGTTGTAACACAATCCAAATTCTGATCTTTAAGAGCTTCTTCATCAACAAAAGGTATAATAATGGAGGACGAAGGCGTTTCCGGATTAACGGATACCTGCTGTCCTGTCGGAGTCATTGCTAATATGGAATTAGTTTTAATATCGTAAGTCATAATATACCTCGTATATATAAAGTATCTACAGACGTTATAAATTGCGAAGATTTTCGGAAATTTTACAAAACTTAATAAAATATGTTTTGCGTTTGGACGAATAAGAACGGGCGGGCGTAAAATTCCGATTAGCAGCAGGGTATTCTCATATTGTGTTGAACGGTCATAACCGATAATAATTGATATCTAAACACTTGTTAAGTTCCTTGCAACCATAAAAACTTTATAGTATCCTGATAGTATCGGCGCAGAATTAAAAAAAGGGGGGGAGTTATCAGATTATCATCACTCAACGATGAGATTTTTAATTTCTGCCTGCGAGCTTTTGCCTTCGGAGGTAAATAATGTTTAGGGAATTTTTGTTGAACCTTTTTTCAATACGTGATATTGATTCTCGTTATATTATCATAATATTGGGAATCCAAATCCGGCTAAAACATTCGCATATAGAACCCGAAACTATACTCCGGGAATCGGGAATAACGAATATTAAAAGAGATATACCTGTAATTGTTTCTCTCACCAGCTTCCCCTCCAGAATTCATACCGCAGTAAAGTCTATAAAAACCATTCTGAATCAAACAATGAAACCGGATAAGATAATATTATGGCTTGCGGAAGAACAATTTCCACAGAAGGATGATAATTTACCGTCAGAACTTTTGGAGTTAAAAAAATATGGATTAGAAATAGAATGGTGTGAGGATTTAAGATCTTATAAAAAACTTATTCCCGCGCTGAAAAAATATCCCGATTCTGTAATAATTACGTTTGATGATGATATTTATTATGCCCGTAATACGATTGAGACTTTATACAATTCTTATCTCAAAAATCCTGAAAATATTCATGCTCACAGGGCTGCAAGAATTTTATTCCAAAATAATACACTCAAGGATATGCCCGGCAGAAACCTTTTTAATAAGAATTTTTCTGCTCCGAGTTTTTTAAACAGACTTACGGGCTGCGCCGGGGTACTTTATCCGCCACACTGTTTGAGTGAAGAGATTTTTAACAGAAAATTTTTCTTAACAGAATTAAAAACTCATGACGATATTTGGTTTTGGGCGTCTGCGGTTTTAAACAAAACAAAGGTCAGGGTTGTAAAAGGTTACGGAGAATCTGTATATACGGTAGAAAATTCTCAATCATCAGCATTATGCAAAATTAATAGAGTATCAACTACTGATAACGCCTATAAATATCTGGTAAAACAATATCCTCAAATTCTTGATATAATTAAAGAGGAGATGTCATGAATTTTGATATAGATTTAGTATATTTATGGGTAGACGGAAGCGATCCTGATTGGATAGCCGCTATGCTGGCTGCCCACAAAGGATGCTTGTCCCCGGAAGCTATTTCTAAATGCAGATTTCAAAATAACAATGAACTTAAATACTCAATTCGCTCAGTCAAGAAATTTGCCCCCTGGGTGAGAAATATCTTCATTGTCACAGCTAATCAAACTCCGGCTTGGCTAAATCCCAATACAGACAAGATAAAGATTATTAATCATAAAGATATTATGCCAAAAGATGCCCTTCCTACATTCAATTCCTGCGCTATTGAAACATACCTGCATAAGATTCCGGGATTGTCAGAACATTTTATCTATGCAAATGACGATATGTTTTTCTGGAAAAATGTTGACCCGGAATACTTTTTTACCTCCGAGGGCAAACCTATTTACAGATTCGCAAAAAAAATACTTAATAAAAAATACAGACATATCTACGGCTTTACTATAAACCGCGCGTACCAATTAATCAAAAGCCGTTACGGAAATTGTGTAAAATATTTTCCCCACCACGGTATCGACCCGTACAGGAAATCTTATATTGAAGAATGTATAGAAAATTTTAAAGAGGAGTTTGATAAGACCTCGCATCAAAAATTCAGGAGTTTTGATGATATTCAGCGGGTAATATTCAGTTATTATGCAATAGAATTGAAAGGTGCAAAAGTAATACTCCCGAAAGGATTATTAACCTATTTTGGATATACTGCCCAAACCGGGTATTGTGAGTGTAATAAAAAAGAGTTGAATAGAGTAAATATGTACAATACTCCGCTTATGTGCTTTAACAGTAACAGAAAAACTAATGATGAGGATATAAAACTGATGATAAAAATACTGGAAAGCCGGTTTGGAGAAAAGACAGAATTTGAGAAGTAGGAGTTCATAAATGAAAATTTGTGTTATAGGAACTGGATATGTGGGTTTAGTAGCAGGAACCTGTCTTGCGGATATGGGTAATGAAGTTATTTGCGCCGACAATAACAAAGAAAAAATATCTAAACTCCAAAATGCGATTATTCCGATATATGAACCGGGACTGGAGGATTTAATTAAATCAAATACCCTTGAAGGAAGACTATCTTTTTCAACGGATTTAGATATTGCCATAAAATCTTCCGACGTGTGCTTTATAGCCGTAGGGACACCCATGAATGAGGATGGTACATGTAATTTAGAAAATGTTTTTGAAGTTGCGAAATATATCGCCAAATCAATGAACGGATATAAAGTTATTGTTAACAAATCAACAGTACCTGTCGGTACTGCAGAAAAAGTTAGAGAAGTTATTAGAAGTAATACTCCTCACGATTTTGATGTTGTATCAAATCCGGAGTTTTTAAAACAGGGTGCGGCTGTAGATGACTTTTTATATCCTGACAGAGTAATAATAGGTTCAGACAGTCCGAGAGCAACTGAAATTATGCAGGAAATTTATTCTTCATTTATGAGAACGGCCAACAGAATAATTTTTATGGATGTAAAATCCGCTGAAATGACAAAGTATGCTGCCAACGCTTTTCTTGCAACAAAAATTTCTTTTATGAATGAAGTTGCCAACCTTTGCGAAAAAACCGGTGCCGATGTAGAAATGGTAAGAATAGGAATCTCTACAGATACAAGAATAGGTAATAAATTCCTTTTCCCCGGAATAGGATTTGGCGGGAGCTGTTTCCCCAAAGACATTAATGCTCTGATTAAAATGGCAGAAGACTGCGGAACAGAATTCTCCATTTTGAAAGCAGTTGATAAAGTCAATAAAAATCAATGTCAAAAGTATATTAATAAGATTATTAAATACTATAACGGTAATCTTCAAAATAAGACTATTGCAATCTGGGGACTGGCTTTTAAACCTAAAACGAATGATATGAGAGAAGCTCCGTCGATTAAAATTATTGAAGAACTTCTAAAACACGGCGCTAAAATCCAGACTTATGACCCTAAAGCTGTGGAAACGGCCCGAAGGATTTTCGGCAGTAAAATTGAGTATTCAAAATCTTCATATGAAGCGTTAAAAAATGCAGATTGCTTATTGCTTTTAACAGAATGGAACGAATTTCGGCGTCCTGATTTTGAAAAACTTAAAACTTTTATGAAAACACCGGTAATTTTTGACGGCAGAAACCAATATGACAAATTAAGACTGGAAGCCAGAGGGATAAAATATTTTTCAGTTGGGAGAAACTAAATGCCTTTTGAATTTGAAAAACAATGTATTGAAGATGTAATACTTGTAAAACCTAAAGTTTTTCGGGATAATCGGGGATTTTTCACGGAAAATTATAAAAAATCTGATTTCCGGGCTAACGGTATAACAGTTGAATTTCATCAGGATAACCATTCCAAATCTTCAAGTCATGTATTGAGAGGATTGCATTACCAGATTAAACCCTATTCACAGGCAAAACTTGTCCGCTGTATAAGAGGGGAGATTCTTGATGTTGCGGTTGACTTAAGAAAAGACTCTCCAACCTACAAACAGTATGCTAAAGCAATATTATCAGAAGAAAATATGCACTTGCTCTATATTCCCGAAGGGTTTGCTCACGGATTTGTTGTCCTCTCGAACGAAGCTGAAATTTTATATAAAACCAGCGGTGAATATAATCCCGCTTCTGAGAGAGGAATTTTTTGGGCAGACAAGGTTTTGAATATAGACTGGGGAATAGATTTTGAACCGGTTTTATCTGAAAAAGATAAACATCAGCCGCTATTTTCTCAAATCAATCCGGAGGAAACAATATGAAACTTCTCGTTACAGGCGGCGCCGGTTTTATAGGAAACTGCTTTATAAGACATATTTTAAATAAATATCCGAACTATAAAATAATAAATCTGGATGCACTTACTTATGCCGGAAACCCTGAAAATCTAAAAGATATTGAAACCAATCTGAATTATACTTTTGTTCACGGAAATATCTGTGATAAAAATCTGGTAAGAGATTTAATCAAGGAATCTGATGCAGTTGTAAATTTTGCGGCGGAATCTCACGTCGACCGTTCTATTTACTCACCCGAAATTTTTATAGAAACTAATGTAAAGGGAACTCTCAATTTATTAGAAGCTTCTAAGGATTTAAATATTGAGAGATATTTACAAATTTCCACGGATGAAGTATACGGCAGCTTAGATAAAACCGGATATTTTTATGAAACAACACCCTTGGCACCTAACAGCCCTTATTCTTCCAGTAAAGCAAGCGCAGATATGCTTGTAAGAGCGTATGGAGAGACTTACAATCTTCCTGTTCTAATTACCAGATGTTCAAATAACTATGGGCCATATCAATACCCGGAAAAACTTATACCGTTTTTTATACTTAAACTTTTAAAAGGGGAAAAAGTTCCGGTATACGGGGACGGAATGAATGTACGTGATTGGATTTATGTCTGTGATCATTGCGAAGCTATTGACAGAGTTTTACATAAAGGAAGAGATAAAGAAGTATATAATATAGGCGGACATAACGAAAAAACTAATCTTGAAATAACAAAAATTATTTTGAAAGAACTGGGCAAAGACGAAAATTCAATAGAATTTGTTCCGGACCGACCCGGACATGACAGAAGATATGCTATATCTAATGACAAAATAACAAAGGAATTGGACTGGAAACCTTCTATAACTTTTGAAGAGGGAATAAAGCTCACTATTCAATGGTATTTGAGCCATCCGGATTGGATAAAAAATATTGAAAATAAAAAGGCAGTAATATGAAAATTCTTGTAACAGGTGCACAAGGCATGCTCGGACAGGATTTGTGTCCGACTCTTGAAGATAAAGGATATGAAGTTATTGAATCCTGCCGGAAAGATTTTGATATAACGGACATAAGACAAACAACAAAATATCTTTCAAATATCATGCCGGATTTAATAATTCACTGCGCTGCATACACAGCCGTGGACAAAGCTGAAGAGGAGCCGGAAAAAGTATTTTTAGTTAATGCTCAAGGAACCGCAAATATTGCTAAATTTTGCGGAGAAAATAACATCCCGCTGGTTTATATTTCAACAGATTATGTTTTTGACGGAACAAAAAGGTCTCCATACAAGCCCGATGACAAAACCAATCCGATTAATGTCTACGGACAAAGCAAACTGAAAGGTGAAGAAGCTGTACAAAAATACTGCAAGAAATTTTATATAGTTCGTACAAGTTGGCTTTACGGACATTACGGAGAGAATTTTGTTGAGACAATGATATCTGCAGCCGCTTTAAAATCTGAGTTAAAGGTTGTTAACGACCAGATTGGATGTCCTACCTGGACAATGGATTTAGCAGAAGGAATTATCGAATTATCAGACAAACCATACGGAATTTATCATTTATGCGGAGGCGGAGAAACAAGCCGTTATAATTTTGCAAAAGAAATATTTAAACTCTTAAAAATTAAAATCGGGCTCAAGCCCTGCAATACAAAAGATTACCCAAATCCGGCACAAAGACCGTTGTATAGTGTAATGGACAATGGTAAAATGTTAAGGAGTTGGAAATCCGCACTCAAAGATTATTTAGAACTTCGAACAGGAGATGAAGAATAATGAAAGGTATAGTTCTTGCAGGCGGCACCGGAAGCCGTCTTTATCCGAGCACGATAGGAATATCCAAACAACTTCTGCCTATTTATGACAAACCAATGATATATTACCCGATTTCTGTTCTTATGCTTGCCGGAATAAAAGATATCCTTATTATTACAACCCCGAAAGATTCTGCTATATTTAAAAATCTCTTAGGCAGCGGAAAACAATTCGGAGTAAAATTTTCATACGCTGTTCAGCCTAAACCCGAAGGAATTGCCCAATCATTTATTATAGGAGAAAATTTTATAGGAAAAGATTCTGTTGCGCTTATTTTAGGAGATAATATTTTTTACGGCTCGGGATTTTCCCACTCATTAAAAAAAGCAGCCAAAAGGGCAGAAGCCGGTGAAGGAGGCACTATTTTCGGTTACTATGTTAAAGATCCGGAAAGGTTCGGAGTTATCGAGTTTTCTCCTGATGGACAGGTTATATCAATTGAAGAAAAACCTGAAAAGCCTAAATCAAACTTTGCAGTTACAGGATTATATTTCTATGATAATCATGCTATTGAATACGCTAAATCCCTAAAGCCATCCGCACGCGGAGAGTTGGAAATAACCGACATAAATAAAATTTACTTAAAAAATAACAAACTTCATACAGAGCTTTTGGGGCGCGGCTTTGCCTGGCTTGACACAGGTACTCACAAATCACTTTTACAAGCCGGACAGTTTGTTCAGACCATAGAAGAAAACCAGGGAATAAAAATTGCTTGCCCGGAAGAAGTTGCGTACAGAATGGGGTTTCTGGATAAAGAAACTGTTATTAAAAATGCTGAAAATTTCAACCAAAATGAGTACTATAATTATATTACAAATTTGCGATAAAATGTGATATAATGAGTTAAGAGAGAATTATCAAGGAGACTGTATATGGCGGTTTTATCCAGATCTGTTTACGTACTTGCTATAGTTGATGCAATAATTATAGGCTGCATAACATTCCTAAACTTCTATGGAGTAACCTATTCTTCGGAAAGTGCAATGACAGCCACAACGATATTTGTACTGATAAATATGCTCATATTGATGTTAAAAGGTTTTTATACCGTAAGACAATATGGGTTTAAGGATATCTATTTATTGTTTGAGGGAATGTTCATAGCATCCTTCCTTGCAGGACTGTTCTTAATAAGAAGCTGGAATACCTTTGTCCTCAGTATTCTTTTAACAAACCTTTTATTTACTTTTGTTGGTATTCTTATCTCAAGAATAATTTTCGTTATCTATAAAAATTTTCTAAAACCGATAAAAAATATCCTTATTGTAGGAGCAGGGCAGGATGGAAAACTTATCGCCGAAGAAATCCAATCAAGACCTGAACTTGGAATGAAAGTTGTCGGTTTTTTGGATGATAATATGAATACCATAGAAGAAGAGGATTCAACTATTCCAATCTTAGGTCTTACTTATGATTCAGAAGCAGTTATAAAAGACAATAATGTAGATATGGTAATAATTGCGGTCAAATCAAGAATGGATTCCAATATTTTGACTGACCTTGCAAAGGGAATACCACTCGGGGTAAAAGTCTGGAGAATGCCGACATTTTATGCTCATATCACTCACAAACTTTTCACTTCCAAAATGGCTGTTAACTGGTTATTTTATGATTATGTAAGGCCAAAATATTTTATGTACTCCTATATTAAGAGAGTATTAGATGTAATTGCATCCCTGGCTATTCTTGCAGTAACTTTTCCTGTTACGATTATTGCAATGATAGGAATAAAATTATCTGACTTTGGGCCGATATTCTTTACCCAAACAAGAATAGGCAAATTCGGCAGACCATTTAAAATGATAAAATTCAGAACAATGTATCAGGATAAAGTTGATGAAGGTTTTGATGATGATTTAGAAGAAGTTGATACTGACGACAAACGTATAATGCCGTTCTGTAAGTGGGTACGCAAATTTCACGTAGATGATATTCCTCAAATGTTCAATATCCTCAGAGGTGAAATGAGTATAATAGGTCCTCGCCCTGTCAGAGAAGAAGTTTATGAAGAAAACAGAGAAAATATTCCGTTCTGGGAATACCGAAACTGGGTTAGGCCGGGTTGGACAGGCTGGCAGCAGGTTAATTCAATCGACTGCATTCCCGAAGAAAGATTGGGATATGATTTATACTACGTAAAACACCGTAACCTGTTATGGGAAGTAGCTATATTCATTCAATATATTGCAAAAGTGTTCAGCGGAAAGTGTAAATAATATACTTAATCTATAAACATGCAGTCGCCATAACTGTAAAATCTGTATTTGTTAGTTATAGCTCCTTCGTAAGCTTTAAATATAAAATCTTTTCCTGCCAGAGCGCTTACGAGCATCAAAAGTGTTGATTTTGGCAGGTGAAAATTAGTTATCAGACTGTCTACTATCTTAAATTCATAAGGAGGATAGATAAATAGTTCGGAAGCGGCTTTGCAGGCTTTTAGTTCTTTACCGTATAAAATAGCCGCAGTTTCTAAAGTTCTCACAGTGGTTGTTCCCACCGCAACAATCTTTTTTCCTTCAGCTTTTGCAAGATTAATCATTCTTGCGGTTTCTTCGGGAATTTCAAAAACTTCTGAATCCATGTGATGATCTAAAATGTTGTCGCATTTTACAGGTCTAAATGTTCCTATTCCGACATTTAGAGTGACATAACCTATTTGAACTCCTTTTTCTTCAAGTTTTTTCAGAATCTCTTTTGTAAAATGCAGACCGGCAGTCGGGGCTGCAACCGAACCTTCGTCTTTTGCATAAACTGTTTGGTATCTTTCAAAATCCAGTTTTTTTAAGTCTTCGTCAGCCATCTTTCTTTCAATATACGGAGGAAGCGGAATATTTCCGACTTTGTGAAGGATTTTAAAAATATCTCCTTCGTAAATCATTTTAACAATCCATTTCCCATCATCAGGAAGCGGCATTAGAACTTCTGCTGTAAGTTCTTCGCCGATTTTTATCTTTGTTCCGGGACGTACTCTTTTTGACGGACGTATAAGGACTTCCCACTTGTGGTCATCTTTTTCTTTGAGTAAGAAAACCTCTATTTTTGCACCGGTATCTTTATATCCATAAAGCCTTGCCGGCATAACTTTTGTATTATTTAAAATCAGAACACAATCATTATCCAGAAGGTCAACAATATCATAAAAATGTTTGTGTAAAATTTCTCCGGAGGCTCTTTTCAGAACCATCATTCTTGAATTTTCGCGCTTTTCGCTTGGTCTTTGCGCAATTAATTCTTCCGGCAACTTATAATCAAATTCTGATAATAACATACTTTACTCTTTTAGATTTATTTTTTTAGCATTATTAACATCATCATCGTCAATTTTAGCTTCTTTGTGTTTTTCTTCTGCTTCAAGCTGCTTGTTTATAATGATAGTTTGTATAACTTGAAATATGTTGCTTGAAATCAAATATAAAAGAACACCGGCAGGAATAGGAATTATTACAAAAGTAAAACCAAGCATAAGCGGCATAAAGGTATTCATAGATTTTTGCATAGCAGCCTGTGCCGGATCCTGCTGCATATTCTTATTCATAGACATCATTGCTTTTTGAGAAAGCACCATTGTTATCATAAATAGAATTACAAGTGCTAAGACATCCCAGTGGAAAGCTGCTTTGACTTCTTTTGTAGGGATTGAGCTTATTAACAAACCTTCTTTTCTGTTAAAATTCAGCATTTCTGATTCTTTTGTTTGGATATCTGTTATTTGAACTTCTGCTTTTTCAATTTTGTCTAACTTGCTAAACGGAAGGTTCAAATTATCAAGACTGATTTTAAAATCAGCAGGAGCCTTGCCCGGATTAAGTTCTCCCTGTACTTCTACTGCTCTGTTCGGTTTAGTTATTTTAACCGTTTCTGGGGCTTCCGAATCAGTAAAATATACCTTTGCGGTTTTACCTGTCATGAATGAGTCATATTTAGAAACACCAAAAACTCCGTCATTTGAAATTCCGGCAGAGGTTTTCATTGTAGCGTCAAGCCTGTTTATAAATAAAAACTGAGAATCCCCCGCCATCTGGATAAATTGCGGACTCATAAGGGTTGAATACAAAAGGATAAATATGGGCATCTGAATTAATAATGGAAAGCACCCTGCCATAGGATTAAACTTGTGTTCTTTGTAAAACTCCATCATTTTTTGCTGCATTTTTTGAGGGTCGCTTTTATAGCGGTCTTGAATAGCCTTCATTTTCGGCTGAAGCATTTGCATCTGCCTCATTGAACGCTGCTGTGAAAGTCCCAAAGGCCACATAGCAAGTCTAACAATAATTGTAAGTAAAATTATACCTATTCCATAACTCCCGGCAATGGAAAGTAGCTTTAAAACGTCGATGGTTAGTGTAGTAAAATCCATTTGTTCTCTTCCCTAAATATTTTGTGATACTAATAAAGGTGCGAATATTCGCACCTTCTAAAAATACTTTAAATATACCCCGAAGTCAAGATTGTTCTTCTTTGTTTGTACTTGACCCAAGTGAATGAAGTCTTCTGGCAGGATCCGTAATATGCGTAATCCTCAAACCAAAGTTATCTTCAATTACTACGACTTCTCCGTATGCAATGAGTTTGCCATTTGCATAAAGTTCTACAGGTTCGCCTGCGGCTTTGTTCAATGTTACAATTGAACCTTTTGTGAGTTCAAGAACCTTCTTTATAGGAAGTTCCGTACGCCCAAGCTCAACTGTTAGTTGAAGTTTAACGTCTAATAATATATTGAGGTTTTGATTCTGCGGCCCTTGAACTTGCTCGAGATCTTCAAAAGAAGCAAATTTGACGGGTTGAACCGTAACGGTAGAATCTGTAGCATGATTTTCATCGGAAATCTTTTCTTCCAGCGGCGGAATTTCTTGCGACGATTCCTGTCCATTTGACATAAAACCTTCTACAGGTTCAGAAGATTCATTTTCTATATTATTTGCCTCTTGAATTTCATTATCTTCTTCAAACATCTTGAGTCCTCTCTAAATCACTAAAAATAATTTCTAAGTAGCTCATGCATCTCATCATACACATCAGTTATTTTAACACAAATATTATCTTTTAATGTCCCCGGACGAGCGAAAAATTTCTTCTCGCCGTTAACTTTAACTATTAAATCATCAGAAACTTTATTGTCCAACTTTATAATATCACCTTCGGCGAGTTGTAAGAAATCATCCAATGTAATACTGCAAGACCCGAATTGAACTCTTAAATCAACATTTGAAGAGTTGAGTTTGCTTATCATTTTCATTCTTTCATCGTTAGTAGCAATCAGTCCCTTTGTTTGAAAGATATGCTGAGTGCTTAAATGCCCCAAAACGGTTTCTAATACGGGGTATGGAAAACATATGCTAAACAAGCCAAAATGTTTGCCCGAGATTTGAACCTCAAAGGTCAAAAGTGCAACGATTTCACCGGCCGTTGCCACCTGAATGGACTGGTAATTATCGTCAAGACTAATGAATTTACCTGTTACTGGAATAATCGTATTCCAGGCATCTTCAAGGGACTGAATTATAATATTTATAACTTTTTTTGCAAGTGCTTTTTCAATATCTGTTAGCTCTCTTGCCTGTGCATCAACAGAACCGACACCTCCCAGCATGCGATTAACAATACAGGACAAAACTTCAAAACTTATACCCAATAGAATTTGCCCGGATAACGGCTCAAACTCGAAAACTCCGACATTTATAGGAGAGGGCATTGAACGTATAAATTCTTCGTAGGTTAATTGATCAACAGAAACTATTTCAATTTCAACTCTCATGCGCAAATAACCGCTCAGGATAAGAGAAATAGCTTTTGAAAACTCTCTATGGATATCTCGCAATGCACGTAAATTATCCTTTGAAAATTTATCCGGTCGTCTAAAATTATAAAGTTTGTAACTCTTATGTTCGGATTCGGAATCTTCAAAAAATTCTGTATCGGTATTCTGTAATTCTTGATTTATCTCTGTCATTGAAAACCTATTGAATAATAAACTGTCCAAAGCTGATTCTTAGAACTTCTCTTTCTCCGCCTAAAATTGAATTAATATCATTAGCAATCTGTTCTTTTGCAAGCTCTTTACCCGCAGCAGATGAAAGCTCGGCGGATGTTTTGCTGGAAAGATTTGTTATTACGGCATCTCTTATAGCCGGTTTGAACTGATTCATTTCCTTCTGAATAGCTTCCATCGGATCCGCTGCAGCCGGTGCAGCTCCGTGTCCGCCATGTCCGCTGCTTTTAGCTTGTTCCTCACCTTGAGGAAAATCCGTTTCTTTCTGCGAAACTTCTATCGCAACATTGACTTTTAAATATTTTTTTTGTGTCTCGTCACACAAATTTAAGATAAAATCCCCTAAATCAACAATTATACCTCTCTGAATCTCATCTTCAGATTCTTCTTCTTCAACAGAATCCTCTTGATTCAAAGAAATAGTCTCCATTTTCTGACTGAGGAGATTCTCCATTATAAAATAATTTACACCTGCAAATACAACACAGAGCATAATCGTTGAGAGTAAACTAATTATCAAAAATTTGTTTAATTCCTTTGCCCTTGTTTCTGAATTTATTTCGTTATCTGCCATACTATTCTCCACTTACATTACATAGTATTATTATATCAATACGATTCAAGTATTTACTACCATTATTTGGAGTATTCTTTGCCGGTAAAAATTCTCCGTAGCCTACAGAATTTATCCTCTCTCTGTTAAGCTTCCCCTTCGGACTTAACACAATTGATTCAAGATTATTAGCTATAACAGTTGATATCTCCCAATTTTTTAGATTATCAATCCCCTGACAGGAAACATCATTTGTGTGCACCTCTATTATAGCAGGATTTTTTATTTTTGCCAAAAAAACTTCCGCAAAGACAATATTTTTATAAATATTCGGACTTATTTTGCCATATTCTCCGCAAGGATTGGATATATTACAGGTTAATACTATCCCGCGCGGATCTCTGCTCACCAAAAAGTCTGTGTTTAAACTAAAATATTCTTTTGCATCAAAATACAAATCGTTTATGCATTTATCATGCAGTATGTGAGTTGATTCAGCACCAAATACAGGCTGTAAGAGAATTACAATTAATAAGTAAAGTATTCTTTTTAATCGCATAGCAACACTATCTTCTCCTACTTTTTTATAAATTTAAATTAGTTTCAAGGGTATAAATTTATTGATTCATTTTTTCTGACAAGATATAATACATATATGGGGAAGTTTGACTTATTTAATAAATTTAACAATGCTGTTATTATTGTTAATGACAAAAAGGATGTTGTTTTTAAAAACAACTTATTCAATCGTGTTTTCCCGGATTTTGAAAATTTAAAAAAATTCTCGCATAAATTAAATTACAATGTTTGTGCTCTTGTAAGCAACGATGTTGACGTTCATTCACCAATTTTGCAGGCAATTGCTTCTCCGCAAGATTTTTGTGCCCATGTTACATATCAAACAACCGGAAACGATTACTTTTATTATGATATGCTTGCCACAAAGAAAGGAAATTATACCTTAATATTTCTAACTGACGTAACATCTAAAATAGGGCTGGAAACTATGCTGACACGGAATCAGGTATATCAAAAAAAAATTACGATTCTGGAATCAGATAATCGAAATTTATCAAAAATTAAATCTCAAGCACAAACACAGGCTATGAAACTCTTGCTTCTCAATAATATATCAAATATTATACGAAGCTCAATTGATACATCTGTTATTCTCTCTTCTGCATTATCCGAACTATCCCAGCTTTTTGCCGCTTTTAAAGCATACTATGCTGCTTATCTTCCGGATGATAATTCATATGTCATTAGAGAATCTTTAAATAAAAAAGAAACAGGTAAAAAAATTACTTTTGACAGGAATGCCGCAGACAGACTTTCTTGCACCTTTTGCATGAAAGAATATCAAGAAGCGAAACCCTTCAACGAATTAGTTCAAAGAATAATTATTCCGATTTCCAATATGGATACCAAACTGGGTATCATAGTTTTGTTAACAAGGCAAAAAACAAAGCTTGACGATATACTTGAGGTTATGGATGGGGTGTCTTTTCAGTTAGGCAATGCAATAATCCAGTCCGAATTGTACGAAAAAGACGCAAGAATGGTTAAAGAATTAACCAGAACACTGAAAGAATTGCAGGAGACTCAACTAAAACTCATTAATTCTGAGAAAATGGCTTCGCTTGGGCAGCTAATCGCCGGCGTGGCACATGAAATTAACACCCCCGTCGCATCTATAAAATCAAATAACGAAATAGCCGGCAAACTTCTTTCCAAGCTTGGTAATAACGAAACAAACACTCTTTTAAAAGAAATAAACAGCATAGATAAAGAAGCAATAGAAAGAATTAACAGACTTGTTATTTCTTTAAGAAAATTTATAAGACTTGACGAAGCAGAACTTCAGGAAGCGGACATTAACAAAGAGATTGATTTAACCCTTGATTTGATAAGACATGAAACAAAAAACAGGATTAATATCGTAAAAAATTATAATAAGCTGCCTCCGGTTAAATGCTATCCCAACATGCTGAATCAAGTATTTATGAACATTCTGGTAAACGCAACCCAGGCAATACTTTCACAAGGAACAATAACTATTGACACAGCTTATAAAAAAAATACCTTAATTGTCAAAATTAAAGATGATGGGTGCGGAATTAAAGAACCTGATAAGATATTCTTTGCAGGATATACAACTAAAGGGGTAGGGGTTGGAACAGGCTTAGGACTTGCTATTTCAAAAAAAATTATTGAAAAACATAACGGAAAAATAGAGGTAAAATCAAAAATCGGTAAGGGAAGTGAATTTATTATTACTATCCCGAGTAAGTAGGAAATGTTAAGATTTGTAACTTTTAAATTTTCACAATATGAAAGGTTTTTAGGAGTATTTTAATTGTAATTTTAATTAATTTTTGTAAAATTATCTAGTAGAGTAGTTAATAATATGTAAAAATATGGTATATTAGTATATGCACAAAGAATAAGTGTAAATTTTACCCTAATAAGGGTATGTAACAAAAATTTAACAAACCGAATAGATAAAGGCAATTTTTTATAAACCCAAAACTTTATATATCTGTGTAGAAGTTAGATAAATTAAGTTTGCATATCGGAGGTAACGTGTATGGCAATTACTGTGAACAGCAAAAAGAAACAAGTAAAGAAAACTTTTTCGGAATTAATTAATGATTTGATGACCAGCAGTTCTGAAAAGGTTAGATATAATGCTGCTCGTGTACTGGGTGAAATGGGTGATTCAAAAGCCGTTGATCCGCTAATTGAAGTATTAAAGAATGATAAAAACGGTTCTGTACGTTTGTATGCCGCCCGTGCTCTCGGTGAACTCGGGGATTCTAAAGCTACAGAACATTTGATTGAATCATTGCGCGAAGATAGGAATGTAGACGTTAGAGTGCGCGCAGCCCGTGCATTAGGTCGTTTAGGCGGCAAAATAGTTGTTGAACCGCTGGTTGAAGCACTTAATGATGAAAATTCCCAGGTTTGTATAACTGCAACTGACGCTTTAATTGAAATCGGTGATGTCGCAACAGATGCTTTAATGAAATCTTTAGACCATGAAAAAGTTAATGTCCGCTGCGACGCTACCCGTGCACTTGGCGAAATCGGAAATAAAAAATGTGTTGATAAGATTATCAACATGTTATACGATGAATGGGTTAATGTTAGAATCTATGCGGTAACTTCATTAGGGAAATTAAATGATACAAAAGCTGTTCCTGCATTAATTGATGTTATGAAGAACCGTTCGGAAAATGATTTAGTAAGAGCCGGTGCCGCTGCAGCCCTCGGAGTTTTAAGAGACCAAAGGGCACTGCTTCCTCTAAGAGAACTTATTATGGAAGCTGAAGAGCTTGGTGAACTTGAAGATACAGCTCTTAAATCATTTAAGAAAATTATGGCAGCGAATTGGCATTCTATTCCGGGTGCCGGTCAGCAAAAGAAACCCGCTACAGTTTAAGATTTTTAAAGATTTAGATAAGGAGCGGAAGTTATTTGATTCCGCTCCTTATTTATTTACAAAACT
>CALUTN010000007.1 GCA_944323665.1 Candidatus Gastranaerophilales bacterium
CTGCTACAGTGAGGAGGGCGGATACACCGGAGGAATTTATTCATTCCAACTTAACGGTACGACTTACTATACAACTTATGAAGATTTATTGAGTTCGTATGAAAGCGGCACAGGAAATAATCATATTGACGGGCAGGCAAAACTTAATTACTACAATGCGAGTTATGTTTCCACAAGAGTAGAAGAAACAGAAAAAGCATTATTGGAAACCGACGGAAACGGCAGGTTTACAAGTGTACGTTTTGAAAATGATTCGGTTACATATTCCCTGAATATGCAAACTGTTACGGATGAAGCTGCATATCAAGATGCTATGAATCAATATTATTATGATAATGCAGTGTATGATAAAACTGTTCAGGATATTAATGCAAAGACCTCCATAATTCAGCAGCAAGATTTGCAGCTGGAGTTAAGACTTAAGCAGCTTGATACCGAACAAAACGCTCTATCTACGGAGATGGAAGCCGTTAAAAAAGTTGTTGATGATAACGTTGAAAACTCATTCAAGACCTTTAACGGATAATCTCATTAAGTTGGTAATACAGAAAATAAGAGGCAGCTATGGCATACAAAAACGACGGATATCTCGTAATAGCAAACAGATATGGCTCTGCATCATCAGATGCCAAGTCTATGCTGTATGAAACGTATGACAGATTAAGAGATTTAACTGTAGCCGGCTCTGTCGGAACCGGTACAGGCTTTGAAGCTGCCGGCGGATTTTTGTATCAATTAGCCAGTTTATTTGCGCCTTCGGCTTTTATGACTACCCTTGGCGGAACAACCGCAATGAACATACCCGGGACGTCTTATTGGTCTCAATACACAGGAGGGACTGGCGGTCTTACCGGCACATATTCTTCTTTTGGAGTAAGCAGTCTTGGCAATTATTCCGGATTTCCAAGCGGATATGCATCAAGTTTAAGCGGTTATACAACCGGTGGAGCATCCTCAATCGGCGACTTGCTCTACGGTTATGGCACGTCATCAGGCTCACCGACAGGTTATGCCTCGGGCATAGGCAGTATTGCGGATATAGCAAGCACAGCTGCTTACGGTGTCGGTACTGCAAACGGTTACGGAGTCGGAGCCGCGAATATTTTAATGCCGCTTGCCGGACTTGTATCAGGATGGGGTGGTATTATGACAGCAGCTGCTCCTTACCTGGGAGAGTTTGGGCTTCCGGCAGTTGTTATGGGGAACTTGATGCAAGGGACATCTTCAGCTGCATTGTCTGCTTATCAGTCAGTTTCACAAAACGTTTTATCAAATGCAGATACTATTCTTTCACAAAAAGTTGCAAATATTGAAACGGTTGTAAAAATGCTTGACACCCAGAGCGATATCGTAAGAAAAATGCTTAAGGACGATCTGGAAAGCAACAGCCAGGAAATTGAAAACTTGTAGTAATATGCGCGGACGTACTTTTCTCAGAATTATGTTTAGTAAAATGTTTATTAATAATGCTTTTTGTAAAGCATTGATTAATTTCGTAAATTTTTGTAACGAACAAAGGTATTATAATCGTAAAGAATTAAAGTTTTTAGAAAATTTGCCGTTAAATAATGTAAAGAATAATGGTTATTCAAAAAAATTTATTTTTACAAATAACAGTAATTCCGGAGCCAGCTTTAAATAAGATGTTAACATTTGTAACAAAAAGAATAAGTATACGGCAATTATTAGAGTTCACATGTTTTATTATACATGTAGAATCTTTATGTATAGGAGAAAATGCCTATGCATGAAGAGTTACAAACAAATATAAAACGGTTAGTGAACTTTATGAATTTTGCCCGATCGTTCTTCATACGGAAAAATCCATTCAAGGCACTGGCTGTGAGTTTAATTTCAAGCCTTAAGGAAATGCTCACCATCAGACAAAAGCTTAAGATGGCAAAGTACAGGGTTAATTATCACAAACATCAGCTTTACAAAATGGAAAGTTTGATAGCAGAAAGTAATGAACATACATTCCTGAAAGGTAAGAACTTGAACGAAACAAGATAACCAACCCGGAAGGAATAGTGTATGGGATTAATTACATCAACATTCAGAATGATGTACCTGACAGCTTATAAGCTTACTTTGGAATCAAAGCTTCAGTGGATTGCGACTGCCAAAATGGAATTGGTTGCATCTTCCGATGAAATTTTATCACTGGGAAATGATTTAGACCCGGAAAATCCGGCCGTTAAACAATTGGAAGCCCGACGGGACAGGCTTACTGTACTTGAAAAGAAGCTTGATTTGCAAATGCAGGAGTATCAGACAAGGCTGGATATGGTTAATGCAGAGCTGCAATCGTGCAAAAGTGCCGTAGATTCAAGCATTCAGACATCATTCAGTTATCATTTCTAGGTTATAAATGAAAATTTCCGCTATTAATAATTATAATATACTTAATACTTGCGATTCAGATACTGTAAGCCTAAAATCCGGCTATAACCGGAAAGTACAGTTTTGTGATAATGAAAAGCAAAAAGTTTATGCCTCTAATCTCGGTTTCCGGGGGCAAATCCCGCTTACTAATTTGATTAATGATTACAACTGGTTTATTAATTATGATAAAGTTCCGGCAATTAATGCTTTTTTAAAAATTGAAGCCCCAAAAGAATCTATGGAGCAGCTTTTAAGATTTATCCTTTCAAAAGAGGATCAGGCTTATGAATTTATTGACAGTATTGTTAAACAACCGAGAAATATTCAAACTTTTTCAAAAGGTTTTGATAAAAAATTACCTTACGATTCCGTGATTTTTAATATTTATTCGGGTAATAATCCTTATATAAAAGCTTTTGAAAAATATATGGACAGAAGGTATCAAAACGCTTCTTCCGTATCTGAACTTCTTACTATACGCCCGGACTGGAAAGAAGAAGTACTTTTAAGTAAACATCGTGAACTTTATCATAATGATAATTTTGAACTGGGAGAAATTCCGGAGAGTATTGGTAAAGAAAATTTTGATAAAATAACTGATTATTTAAAACAGTATTCCGGATTTGGCTTTAAAACCGATATTGAAATTCCCGATTTAGATATTAACGGCAGAATTTTTAAGTTTAAACAATATATAGATGGAAAATCCGATAAACATGTATTCAGAATTGAAACACCCAACGGCGAGAGATTTGTTATAAAAACAGCTGACCCTGCACGGAATGGACTGAATCTTGCGGCGGGACTGGGAACTGTAAGTCTGGTAGATACTTACCTGACAAAAAATCGCTGCAGAAATGCCGCTCCCATAAGGTATTACAACAAAAATAATAATATAGCGATTTATGATTATATAACGCATAATAAAGTTCCGCAAATCAGGTATTCAATAGTAAATTTGTCAGATAAAATGCCGGATATCAGAGACCTGGGAATTACCATAAATGATACTATCGGTTCAAATAATTATTTTAAGCTTGACAGTTCTCAAAATGCACTTAAATCCGCATATGATTTTGCATATGGAGTTATAAATGATGAAGTTGTTTCCGTAGATAATGACCACGCAACGTATGGCAAAATACTTTTGCCTACGGTGAATAAATATTTTCAATATCTGCCGAACGAAATGCAAATGTTTTTCTAAGCGGTTATAATTTTATCCATTTTGATATCAAATTCATCGGGTGCAATTGTATCAATTATGAGTCTTTCGGGAATGCAAGATATTTTAACAGTGTTTAATCCGGTTAGAAATCTGTCATAGAAGCCTTTACCGTATCCAAGTCGGTAATTGTTTATATCACAAGCAAGTGCAGGTACAATTATTAAATCCAAGAGTGCGGGATTACAAGCTCCGCTTACCGGCTCTTTTGTACCGAAACAGGAAGTACAAAGAGCCATATTTTCCGAATATGGACAGCAGAGTAACCCGGTACCGTCAATTTTCGGCAGATAAAAGTGTTTTGATTTGTCTTTAAGCACAGCAAGCAAGTTCACCTCCCCCGGTTTGGGATAAAAAAGCATAACATTTTTGGCTCTGTTATACTCTTCCAAACGAGAAAGTTTTTCAACAAGTTTGATACTGATAGTTTCCATATCAAGAGAGGCTCTGACAGATTTTGCCCATTTTCTCAAGTCATCTTTCATTAAACAATTGCTCCATGTGATGCATCCTGAACAGTTCTGGCATATTTTGCAAGATATCCGGATTTTGCGTTAAAAACATATGGTTTAAGTTTTTTTCTCCTTTCTTCCAAAGTTTTTTCATCTACCAGAAGGTTGAGAGAGCGTTTATTGATATTGATTTCAATGGTATCACCATCTTCAATCAAAGCTATCACCCCGCCCGATGCTGCCTCAGGACAAATATGTCCTACGCATATTCCTCTTGTACCGCCCGAAAATCTTCCGTCCGTTATCAGCGCTGCTTTTGTTCCCAAACCTTTGCCCACAAGAAGAGATGTCGGAGCAAGCATTTCTCTCATGCCGGGCCCGCCTTTAGGTCCCTCATAGCGGATTACAATGACATCTCCTTCTTTAATTTTATCTTCCTCCAGTGCTTTCATTGCTTCTTCTTCAGAGTCAAAAGTTTTTGCCTTGCCCTTAAATTCATAGCAGCTTTCATCTACAGCAGAGATTTTTATAACAGAACCTTCGGGAGAAATGTTTCCATATAAAATTCCGAGCCCCGGTTTTGTAGTAAAAGGCACACTGTATTCGTGGATAACTGACTTATCAATATATGCATCTTTTACAAGTTCAGAAGTTTTCTTTAGAGTAACACCTTTTAAGTCTTTAAAATCTTTTACACCGTTGAGCAGCACTTTTTCAACAGCACTTATACCGCCTGCATTATGGAAGCCTGTCATTGTAATAGTTGAGGAAGGTTCAAGTTTAACTATCTGATGTATTTTTTCGCTAAGTTCCTCAAAATCTTTTAATGTTATATCAATTCCGGCAGCATTTGCCAGAGCCAGAATATGCAAGAATGAATTTGTTGAGCCTCCCAATGCTAAATCCGCAACAATTGCGTTTCTGAGGGAATCCTTTGTAATAATATCCGAAGGAAGAATATTTTTTCTTACTAATTTGACTATTTGCACTCCGCTTTCAAAAGCTATTCTTCTTTTCATAGAAGAAACCGCAGCCGAAGTTGAACAGAAAGGCAGGCTCATACCCATAATCTCTGTCAAGCATGCCATTGTATTAGCTGTATACATTCCCTGACAAGCTCCTGCAGACGGGCATGAAGCTTCTTCCAGTTCAAGAAGCCGTTTTTCATTTATAACTCCGTCACGATACTTACCTACAGACTCAAAAGCACCTCGAATCATTGTTAATTTTTCACATTTGCTTTCTCCGTCAAGCATGGGCCCTGCAGTTACAATTATTGTCGGGATATTAATTCTGGCAGAAGCAATCAGCATGCCGGGAGTAATCTTATCACAATTTGAGAGCAAAACAAGTCCGTCAAGCTGATGTGCATTGGCGACTGTTTCAATACAATCCGCTATCAAATCTCTGGAAGGGAGAGAATATCTCATTCCTTCATGCCCCATTGCAATCCCATCACAAACAGCAGGCACGCCAAAAATAAAAGCTTGAGCTCCGCCGGAGTGTATACCCTTTTCTATCTGTCGCTCAAGGTCACGCATTCCGATATGTCCGGGAACTAAATCCGAAAAAGAACTCGCTATTCCTATAAACGGAACTTCTATGTTTCTTTTGCTGACCCCGGTTGCCATTAAAAGACTCCTGTGAGGAGTCCGTGCAACCCCCTTTTTTATATTATCACTTCGCATAAAATAAAAAACCTCATCCTGTATAATAGCACAAAATGAGGGAAAAGTGTTTAATTGGTTAATAAGGTATTTAAATAGTAATTATATGGTTTGAGCCATAATATTCTGAAAAGCTTTTGCTACTTCGGGAGAAAGTTCTTTGTCTTTTTCAGCGGTTTGTGCTGTTAATTGAAGAAGCTGTGCCTGACCTTCCGGAGTTTTAAGCATATTATCAGCCGTAATTTTATTGGCAATATCTTCGCCTACAAGATTTTTTGTTACTCTTCCGGCAAGCCACATACCTATAGATCCGCAAACCATTCCCGCAAGACCGCCTACAGCAGTTCCTATACCGGGGCCGAAAACAGTTCCTATTTTAGCGCCAAGGGCTGCCATTCCCCAAACTCCGAGGGCTTCTCCAACTGCCCATCCGGCTGCCGAACCGGCTCCTTTTACAAGAGTTTGTGCCAATTGTTTATTTCCGGTTTGCTTATCTTCAGCATATGCCGTCTTAATATTATTCCATCCGGTTAAGAGTTCTATACCCATAAAGAATAATGCTCCGCCGACACCGCCGCCTCTTTTGAGCGCTTGTTTAAAAGTCAGCTTCCCGGAACTTGAAAGAAGCTTTTCTGTATTTTTAGCAATTAGTGAAGTATCCTCAATTCTTTGCATAACTCCGGGGATTTCTGTTTTTGTTTTTGAGAATAAGTTTTTAACTCCGTTTGTAAATCTAAACCAGCCGCCGTTATTAACATATGCATGCTTTAATGTTTCGGAAGCTTTTGCGATTTTATCAATATTTCCGGATTGAAGAGCTTCTTCCATTATTCCTTTAAGCAAATCATATTCCGCTTTGGAATACCTCTTTCTGAACAAACCTATTTTGGAATACTGACGACTGGCAGCTTTCTGCATTTGGAAATAAGCTTCTCTCATAATTTCATTATTTGCTTTCCAAAGTTGATTCATAACCGTGCCTTCGGTTCTTACACCTTTAAACATAGCATGCACATCTTTTAACCCTTTTACGGAATTTATCGGATGAGCTATATAGCGCGGATGCATCATAAAAGCTCCGAAAGCAGCTCCGCCGATAGCTGCACTGCCCAGGCTTTCTGACGGCGAAATTGATTTTGCATAATAATCAGCCAGTGTCTGCATATCTCTGTTTCTTACGGAGGCTTCTGCTTGCTCTGTCTGTTTATTTGCCAGAGCTGCTGAATTGTAGTCATAAGCAGAATTATAATACATATCCGGATTAAGATATCCGTAAGCATTGGCTAATGAGTCATATGAGTTGTAAGGCATGCTTGAATATCCGTTTAAATAATTCGGAACTGACATATTTAAACCGGGTGCTCCATATAGCATTGTTTCCATATTTAATAATGATGAAATTGGTGCTGTCATACCTGAATTAACCCTATTAAACCTAACCTTATATATATAAAGTTTTTACATTTATAAAAATTGCCTTTTTGTAACGATATTTTAACATTTTGTCAAAATATTTTTTTAGTAATTTTAGAATATATAAACAAGGGGTTATAAATGAAAGTAAATAATATAAGTACACTATCCGCAGGCAGTATTAATTTTGAAGGTAAAAGAGTATCAAGAAATGTAACGGCTCAGCTTTCCAGAAACAATGCATATTCTCTTTCTGAACCGAATCAAAGATATATTACAAATTCCATAAAAGAACTGGCAAAAGTCCCCGGGGAAAAGAATGTAAATTTTTTAATTAATACAGCTTCCAGACTTAAATATGCTACAAATATTCATTTAAGAGACCTCCCTAAAAACAACTGGAAAGGAATGCTGCTCGCAGCAGCAGCAGCGGCGGCTACTATAACCCCCCTTATAGATAAAAACAAAATCGTTGAAAAAATTAACAAAGTTAATTCCGACTCAAAGTTGAATAAAACAGAACAAGAAATTTTAAATTTAAGGGAAAATCTGCTCAAATCGGTTGATATAAAACAGATAGAAAATGAAACTGTCGGTTCCGTAAAGGACTTTGAGCATAACCTCGACTACTTTATTATATCAAGTGAAACGACTACGGAACAAAAAAAATATGTTCTGAAGAGATTAAATTATTTCATGAGTGATAAATATGAAATTAACCCGCAGCTTAAGGATAAAAAATCTATTGCCGCTGCAGAAATGATTAATGATATGGCAATCCACACTCCCGGACATAAAATTCCGAACATAAAAGCCATAAATCAAAAACAGCACGGCATTTGTGCCGCAATATCAATTGTAAGAAAAAAATTGGCCTATGAGGATAAACCAAACTATATTGATTCAATTATTTCAGAACTTGATGCCACTGATTCAATTTCGGTATATGACAGAGGAAAATTAGGACAAGGTATAAGAACCCGAGTTCAAAAAGTTCCGGTTGATTTTAAAACGGCATTAGCAAACGGATACAGAATAATTGACGCGGCATCCATGCAATGGATGCAGGTTGCGCAAATGTCCGGAGCGAGCAGTATTGCCTTTGATGAGTATAAACCCTTTGATAAAGAGAATTTTGATGTAAACGCTGATACATTGTTTAACGTTAAGTTTGATGATCCGGCCCTTGAAAGAACCCAAAAATATTATCAAGCACTTATTAAGGCTAAAAATGTTCTAAAGAACTATAAAGCAAATCTGATAAAAAAATCTGAAATAAAAGCCGGAAGTTATCAAAACTTTGATAAAAATATTTCTTCTATGGCAAAAATCTCCGAAACTCTTAAAAACAAAATGCAAGAGCTTGACCCTGATATCACCGGCCAAGATTCCAGGAATCTTGTATCAGGAATTCTAAAACTTGAGCACAATTATTCTGATAAAATTAACCCTGATGAAAAATACGCTTACATCCCGAATGAAGAAAATCTTGTTAAAAAGGAAAAAATAAAGAATTTTGTTTTTGAAAACAGTAATATAAAAAACATAGATGACAAAAAACTGAGTGAAATTCTGGATTTAGCCGACTTTTATCACAAACTTTCAAATGAAAATTCTCCTAAAAAAAATTCGGAAAGCTCGCGGGCAAAATCACTTTATAATGCAGCTGCAGCATTCAGATACCAGATGGTGAAAGGTTTGGAAGAAGACATAACCCTGGAAAACTTTATGCTTAGTGAAGGAATTAAAGATAGAGAATCTCTTATCCTTGATACCATAAGCGAAGTCGAAGAAAAACTTCAAAATAATTCGGAAGATTCAATTTATATTATTGAAAAACTCGCTTCGGTATTCCAATGCAGTAAGAACAGAGATGAAATATTAATGAACCTATACGGAATGGAAGAATATATAAAAGATATTCTAACCGGCGAACTTGATGAAATATATGAAAGTCTTGCTGTTAAAGGCGGTCGGAAAAATGCACTTATTAATTATTTGGAAGGCATAAAATCAGAAATATATGCCGGAAATAAAGAATTGTGTAAAGATTTTGCCAGAACATTAAATATTAAACCAACCCCGGCAAATGTGATTAATGCCATTGAAAAATTTAAAACAAGGCTTGAAGATGAAGATGACGGTGCCTATCCGGAAATTTTAAGCAAGCTGGGCAATACATCGCAGGTAAAATATCTTGCTGATTTATATAACAATTTCATTAACATGTTTGCCCAACAGGGTAATGATGATTTCATCCTAAAATTTATGGAAATTCATAACCTCTCTGTTGTTGATGATGAAAACGCCGTGGTCGAAAAACTCACATCAATCGGAAATCGTATTAACACAATAAGTGAGTTTTTGTATAATATGGCCCGCGTATTAACTATCACAGATAAAGATAATGATGTTATTATTTCACCTCTGCCCAAAGAGGTAATATTAAAAAAATGGGAAAACGAAGGAATTATTATTCCGCCCAAAAAACTCAGGGAACTTCAAACTCATTTTACTAATATTACAAAAGACCGCTCTAAAAATGAATCAACATCAAGACAAGGAAAACTAAATGATAAAACTCTTTATAAATTCACAGACAGTGAAAAAGCCACACTGAAAGAAATTAAACAAAATATTATTCCGATGTATTCGTATATAAAGAAACAACTTCCAAAGGTTGAACGGGATTTGAAAGATTATCTGGCAGAATTAAAACGTATAATCGGTGTAAACAACGGAAGTTATTGGGTACATGCAGAAGGCGAAAGCGGACTTTATAAAACGCAAGATGCCCGTATTCTTGAATATATGACGGGGCGTCCCCACTATGTAACTCAGGATATTAAAAGTGCAATTGAAAAAATTAAGACTGAACCCTATTCAGGAATTTCCAGCAGTTCGGTTTACCATAATGAAGCTGCCTATCATGCACAATATATTGCGGATATTGAACCTGTTAAAATTAAATCTTTAGATGGAAAAGAAACCGTCAAAGATATTTTATTCCATGACAATACTTGGGGTGCTGCCGAAATGGAAAATACCTGGCAAGATTCCCAGGGCCTTACCAGAACTGATTACAGCGACTATAGGGGAGGACGTCTCGGATATATAACCAATGAAAAATTCCAGAACGGAAACTTTGTTGACAGGATCCTTGATGATATGGTAGTAGAAACCGAACCGGATAGTACTCAAAACAGGGTATACAAAAGGTTAAAACATCCGGACAAGTCAACATATAAAGTACCGCAACTAGACTCTGTTGTGCTCAGCGGATATTCTCCGGAAGCAAAAAATACAGCAGCCGAAATCCATGACGCAATATTTATACCTTCAATATCTTTTATAAACAAGCTTGAAAAATTTGCGTCCGAATACACCACAAATGAAATCAAAGAACTGCTTAAAACAGCGGATACAGCAGGTCCCGGATGGAGAAGAACTTATAATGAATTACTAAAAAGGATTTTCTCGCCGTTTGAAGAAAAAATTAATACCCTTGAAGATTATAACAAACTCTCAGATAATGATTACCTGAAAGTTGTACTTGAAAAAGTTGCTCTTAAATGGAATTACCCGCTGAAAGCCCTTGAACCTGAGATTGCATCTGCCAAAAATGTTAAAGATTTATCAAAATTCAAAGCTGCACAAAAAAACAGAGCTTTAAACGAATTTAAATATGCATTTTCTAAAAATCTGAATATTGTTCCATACGTTGCAGATTCTTTTCGGGAAAAAGAAAATGCGGAATTGGATAAACTTCTGGATGATCTTAAGCTTGACCTGACAGAAGAGCAGAAAAATCTCATAGGTTCAAATTTTGCTATTGATGTAGATTTAAACAACGGCAGTGCAAAGAATACTATTCGTCTCTTGCTTGACACTATCAAAGAAGATGTTGATAAAATCACTGATGATAAACAAGCAAAAGATGAAATTGTGAAATTTTTCAAGAAATATTTTAGTGACAAGATTTATTTTAATAAATCTGACCTTTCAAATAAAAAAATTTCACATATCATAAATTTCATAGACCGTGAATTTGACCCCGAAAATGATAATGAATTTGTTAAAATATACCGAAAAATCCAGGATATGACAACAGAAGAATTCAGAAAAGAAATTGTTCCTAGAATCAAGCCGGAAGATTTAGGTATAAAAAACTATACAGGGTTTGATGTTCTTAAAAAATTAAGACATTATGATGAAAATGCCGAAACTTCTTTCATTAACACCGTATATTATGATAATTTTTCACCAGATTTCGGACAGGAAAATTATAAAGTTGCATATACATATAATAAACTATCAAGGGATTCTAAAATACATGTAAATTATAATCTGAGCTCAATATATCGTGATATGGCATCAGATTTATCATACCTTACTCTGCCGAAACTTTTTAATAAATATAAAGCTTCAAATATGGTAAAATACGGAGCATATCCTGCCTACCCTAAAGTTGAATATCTTGAAGAAGACGTTATCGGGTATGAATTCAAATCGTTTATGGATAAATTGACAAATACTCAGAATATTATAAGAGGTATGGGAGAACAACTTAAAAATTACGGCATTTCGCACAAATTAAATAATTATTTATCTCGAATACCTGATGATAAAATTATTACCGGTATACAGTTCAATAATATTAACCGCCTGCTGGGAGAATTTATAACTATAAATTATAACGACCCTTCTGTCACAAACGCATTTGAAGCTGCTGAAAATGCAATGGAAATTCCGGAAGGCTCTGCTTTTAAAGTCTACAGAAAATATTTGGAAATTATTGTCAAAGTGTTACAAAATTTGGAAAACACGACATCCGGCAATTTAATAATACAGGCGCTTGATGAACATAAAAAACAATTGCCTCAAATGATTACCGAATTTTCAAAGATATTCATCCAGGAAAGGTACCAAAACCACCTTAATGCACTCTGCCATAAATATGTCCAGCTGCTTGTTAAAAATAATATAGCAAAAGCAGAGGACTTAAGGTTGCAAATTTACAATGAATTTATTGAACATCACATTTTGCAGAACCCGAAAGAACTCTTAAAATCTTATATTTTATCAGTTGCAAAAGATTCTGATAACAAGAACTTTTCTGGCGCATATAAAGCTGTCCTTTCAAGGGCTTTGCAGTATGCACAACTCGCAAATGTTCAGAGTATTCTAATGGACGCCGCTTCTGACGGGGTAGAGATGACGGCTAAAACAATGTTTGGAAACTACAGCCTGAACATTTACGGAGTTGATATACCTATGAGTTCAGGCATGGTTATTTCTCAAATGGTGCATCGTTTGCTCCTAAACAATCAGCAGGAAACCGCTTTGATGTTTATTGAAAGATTGGGGCTCGGTGAAAAATATATTGAATATATGTCTGAAAATATGGATTTTGAATCTTTAAAAAGCATCATCAAAGATACATATAAAATTATCAATAATTTTAAAAAGTTCAGTAATGAGGCGGATGAGATTTTAGGCAAAACGCGGGAATCACTGCCGGGTTCCGATATTATAAAAGTGATTGATAAAGTAAAAAAAGAACTTTATTTAACCGGCAAAAAGCATAATATTGCAAAGAAAGACATTGCACCGCTTTTAAATAACCTTGATATTATTAAA
The DNA here is from genome assembly GCA_944323665.1 of Candidatus Gastranaerophilales bacterium. Taxonomy (GTDB): domain Bacteria; phylum Cyanobacteriota; class Vampirovibrionia; order Gastranaerophilales; family Gastranaerophilaceae; genus CAG-196. The sequence goes on from CALUTN010000007.1 coordinate 12,783, forward strand.
GACGAAAGCTTAAAAAATATAAATACAGACAGAACTATTTTATTTGATTCATTTATCGGAAATGCTAAAGCCGAAATTGCCGGAGAAATTCGGAACAATGTTGAATCAGCAGAAAAATTGCTTGTTACCAATACAACAATAGTTGATTTGATAAATCATATTTTATTACCTGATGAATCACAAGCAAATAAACTGCGTGAGGAAATGAGCCGCAAGATTAAAGAAATCCTTGAATATAAAAATAGTGTTTCCAATTTGCAACAAGAAGAATAATTTGATAGAATCAATCTATGGCAGATTTAATAGAAAAGCTGAAAGAACTGGGGTTAAATACTTATGAAGCAAAGGTTTATATTGCACTTTTAAAGAAGTATCCCGCAACCGGTTATGAAGTATCGAAGCTGGCGAACATTCCACAATCACGGACTTATGATACCTTAAAGGTTCTGGAGACAAAAAATATAGTAGCAGCCACTAACATGAAACCTGTATCCTATACGCCTCTAAAGCCAAAACAGCTTATTTCCGGATTCCAAAAAAGAATGAATTCAACTATAAACTATCTTGAAAAGCATTTGCCGGATGTAAAAGATGATTACCGGGAACCGATTATAAACATTTCCGGAGAACAAAAAATCCGAAATAAGATTCTTGAAGTTATCCAGAATGCAAAACGTGAAATATATATTGAAATATGGTCACAAGATTTCAAAATTTTTGAACAAGAACTGTTAAATGCTTACAACAGAAATGTCGAAATAAGAATTGTGGGTTATGATAATTTTTCTTCCAAATTTGGACTGGTATTTGAGCATGCTTTTGCCAGAGATATTGAAATGTCCCTCGGCGGCAGAATGATAATTATTGCCGCAGATGATTCGGAAGGTATTATAGGAAAAATCTCTTCTTATAAAAACCCCGCATCAGATACAAACATTATCTGGACCCGGAACCAAAGCATTGTTTTCATAATTAAAGAATTTATTGTTCATGACATGTACCTGATAGATGTTGAAGAAAACCTGGTTGAACAGATGAAATATATTTACGGAAAAGGGTTTAAGCGGCTAAAAGATAAGGTGCTAGGAACAAATGCCCTGTATATGATACATTAAATTAATTTATTCTCTTGCAAAGTATTAACAGTGAGTCTTATGGATTCCTTTGTTTTTTCAATAAAATCTTCTGCCAAAGCCGGTGCAAAATTTTGCTGCAAGACTTTTAGGATATCAGGCTGCATAATCTGGAATAAAAAGACCGATTTGGTAATTGCAGATACCAGTGCAACCGAGAAAATCCCTTTTGAAAGATATGAAATAACATCGTTTATGTAATTGAACTCATCCTGTATGAATCTTTCCAGTTCGAGTTTAAAAGGCTTAAGCGATTCTCCGGAGAAGTTATTGCCGTTATCTTCAAGATTAAGATTGTCGAAGGTAATGTTATTAACACCTTGAATATAAGCACCAAATGATGACAAATTATAAATTTCCTTATAGCCTGTTTCTTTCAATATATCTTCTATATGATGTATAAAGACTTCATAATCTTCTCTTGTGTATACATCTTTTCCTGTAACCGATTTGACTCTAACAAGATTTTTTCTAAGAGAATTAACTTCAATAACATTAGGAGAAATTCTCTTTATTGTTTCTCCTGAGGAGTACAGAAAATCGTCTTTAAAAGCCAAATCTATCCCTGTCAGGACAATTTTACCAAAGCCCATTTTTATAGCTGCTACTATAGCAAAGATAGAGGCGGAACCACCCGTTTTATATAGTATCAGGTCATTATTGAATTCACCTATTTTATTCGTTATCGTATCAGTCTCAGAAAAATTCCAGAAAATTTTGTTAAAACCGTACTTTGTAATTTGGCTGTTTGTCCTTATATCCATTATGCAATCGATATTTTGTAAATCATTTTCAATCCCTTCAAAAGTATCGTCCATTTTACTTGTATCAAGGCATACAACAAAATCCGGAATAATTCCATTATGCAGCATATATCTAAGAGCTTTATTTATACAAAATATAAGAAATTTATCTCTGTTGGCCTTAATATTTTCGATATCATCATTTAAAGAAGGACCTGCTCCCGCGACAAGAGCGACAGAGCCGCGGAACTTCCCTTCCAAATCCGAAAGCTTGTACATTTCTCCGTCATTAATTGCGGCTATATTACGAATAGTGTGAACTAACCAGCCTTTAGAAAATTTAGAAGCGGTATTTATATCGACCATCTTGCTTTTACAAGTATCATATACTTTCTGAGATAAGAGAAGCAGTTCTCTGCTTTTTAAAACCGCATAATTTTTTAGATAAACTATTTCAACTCTGTCATTTATTAAAAAAGACATTCCGAGTTTATTAATAAGTTCATCCATATCATTCGTCATATACACTCTTCCGCTTGCAAGATGCTGCGAAATATCAATATTATTCAGAACAAAATGCAAAAGATTTAAATCCGGCTCATAAACAAAAATCCTTGAAGGATATGTGTTAAAGACTTCGTCAAGAATGTACCCCAGACCCAGACCAAAAGTAATAATAATATCATTACTTTTCATTTCTTTTTTAATAGTTTTATGAAGAATACTGCGGATGGCTTCTCTGGGGTTATTTAAATCATCCGAGGGTTCATCATTTTTAAGAAGAATAAAATCATCTGACGGAGTTACACAATAAGAAATTCCTTCTCTTGTTTTATCAAGTGAAAGTTTCGACAGGCGCCTGACCAATGCCGGATTGTCAATAAACTCCAGATTCTTTTCAAACATTGCCCTTCCTTAAGATAACAATCTAAAATTATCATATTTAGCGGAAAAAGTAAAGGCAGCCATCTGTAAAATCAGTCATTTTCAGTATATTTACCCAATCTTTTATCAACGGAAGCTTCAAATTCACTGAAAACATCATTGCCCACGAGCTGTTCTAGCCTGGAACGTTTTTCAAAGAACTGTCCGCGAGCTTTTTGCTGTTCATCCAGAGCATCCCTGTAAAAAGTATCCGTTATAAGTATTACCTCTTTAGATAGTTTCTGAGAATTGCGATAATTTTTATAACATTTTTCAACTATTTCCGTTGTCATGTCATAAAGCTGTCTGGCAGTCATATAATCATAGTACATATCAACAACTTTTTGCTGTAAATCCTCAACTTTTCTGACAAGAATAATCATATCGGCATCTGTTACCTGGGTATATTTATAATTCAAGGCTTTGGCATCCTGAGACATAATTCCAAGGGTATTCCCGCCAATCAGAGCAGCGCTTGCAAGAACAGGATTACCCATACCTGCCCCGATAAAAGTTGACATGCCGGCAATTGTTGTCAGAACTTTTTTTACAGCACCGCTGTCCGGCTTGTCCCGGTCAGGGTTTGACAACTTGTATATAGCAAACTTTATTGTATCACTCCTCATTGCAGCTCCCTGCCATAGCAGAGAAAGGTCACTCTGCATTTCCGCATAATCTATCTCAAGATATTTAGATATTTCCAAAGACATTTTTTTTATGCTCAAATCAGCATAGGTAAGGTTTTGTTGTCCTTTGGAGCTGTCCTTTTGAATATATGGTTTTATAATCGGTTCTATATTATAATCAAATTTAATTTCAGGAGTGTCGGTAGTTCCCATACGATAAAAAATATCTTTGGGAGCCTTTACATCCTCTAACATTAGTGCAGCAAGTGAGCTTGGTGCCGCTATCAAGAGTATTAAAATTATTGAAAGGAATTGCTTCATTTTTTCTTCCCTTTCTTTTCGGGCAGTTTTGTATCCTCTTTATATAAAACTGAATTAAAATCATATTGATACATATCCAGCGAATCCACGACCTTTTTCCCGGCAAGCCTTTGAAGTTGTATATGATACTTTTTAGCGGATTGTTCAAGATTAAACTCTTGCAGTCTCATTGAGTCATATAAAGAGGAGGAGATAGCCAGTTCTAAAACATCAGAACTGCCTGTTGCTTTTGAATAATTTCTGCTGTAAAGCAGCATTTTTGCCCGTGTTGCTTTAAGCTGGGTTAAAGTACTTTTATAATTGTAATATGAACTAACCAAAGAATCCTGAAGTTCTTCAACCATACTGGCAAGTTCAATAAGTTCCGTATCGGTAAGCGGGGTCTCCTGGGGCACATTTTTTCTGTTTAAAAGCCCCATTGCCAGTCTGCCTGCTGAGAATGCTGAAGTTGAAATTGTCGGATCGGCACCCATCAAGCAAGGCACAAATGATGCACCTGAGACAATAGCTGAAAGCGTTTTTGCCATCAAAGAAGAGTGGATTCTCCTTTGAGATTCGGGAGTGGCAAGTTTCTTTAACGCAAATCCTATGACACGATTATTTTCTACTGTTCCCTGCCAGAGTTTTTCAAGATCTTTTAAATCGTGTTCTTTCTGTTCTTCTATAATATTTGCCAAAGTTTCCGAGTCATTTATTAAGAGTGTGCCTTTTAATTCTCCGGGGGTTTCCAAATGCATATATTGAGGTTTTTCAATCTCTGTTTTATCCAGAGTGACCACTTCGGAAGCAACAGCAAATAAACCGTTAAACGGTACGAGTAATACGGTTAAAATTATACCCCCTAATAAACTCTTCTTCATACTATATTTATACTCTAAACCTGAGAAAAAAACAATTTAAAGCGTGTATTCCCGTTTCCGTCCATTAAAAGTATTTCAGGGGGAAGAGGAACGGTCGGACGCTTTTAACACACACCCTTCTCGTGTTACTCTGCTAAGGTTTACACATAGCCCCGAACCCGTTTAAGGCGGAGAATTTTAATTTTCAATTAAAACAGATTTAACTGCGGTGATAAATTATCCGGATTGAACTCCGTTGAATTTTTTCTGCCAGAAAGATTTTTTGAAAAATCTTTTTGCATTTTATTCATTAATTCTTCCGAACGTTTTACTACACTCTTAGGGAGTCCGGCCATTTTTGCAACCTGAATTCCGTAGCTCCTGCTTGCACCGCCGGGTACGATTTTACGCAAAAATTCAATCTCGCCATTTTCTTCACTGACCGTAATCCGGTAATTCTTGATTTGCGGAATAGAATTTGCCATAACGTTAAGCTCATGATAATGAGTTGCAAATATGCACCTTGCTTTTACTGTATTGGCAATATATTCCGCAACTGACCAGGCAATTGCAACCCCGTCATAAGTACTGGTACCTCTGCCTATTTCATCGATTAAAATAAGACTCTTGGAAGTAGCAGAATTGAGAATATACGAGGTTTCAGTCATTTCAACCATAAATGTAGATTGTCCCAGGGTTAAATCATCGCTAGCGCCTACACGGGTAAATATTTTATCAATTATACCAATTTTAGCATAATCCGCAGGGACAAAAGAACCTATTTGAGCAAGAATTGCAATAAGAGCATTTTGCCGCATATAGGTTGATTTCCCTGCCATGTTAGGCCCGGTAAGAATCATAAGCTGCGGTTTTGATAAATCTGTACAAGAAAGCTCCAAATCATTCGGAACATAACTTCCGAGCGGAAGAATTTTCTCTAAAACAGGATGCCTGCCGTTTTTTACGATAAAATCATGTGAATCATTAAGCTCAGGACATACGTAGTTTTGTTCAGCAGCAACCGATGCAAAAGAACAATATACATCAAGTTCCGCTATATTCTGCGCAGCTTGCCTTATAGCAGTAACAAACTCTTTTGCATATTCCCTAAAATCACAGTATATTTTGTACTCCAGTTCATTTGCTTTAACCTGAGCTGTCAGAACTTCATCTTCATGTTTTTTTAACTCGTCAGTAATAAACCTTTCAGCATTGGTGAGGGTTTGTTTTCTTATATAATCCGGCGGTACTTTGCCCAAATTTGAGTTAGTAATTTCAATATAGTAACCAAAAACTTTGTTATAATTAACCTTTAAAATATTTATTCCTGTTTTTTCCCGTTCTTTTTGCTCAAACTTTCTCAGCCAGTTCTCGCCATTTTCAAGCAAGTCCCTGAAGTAATCCAAATCTTTATTTGCGCCGGCTTTTATAACACCGCCTTCTTTGATTGTAACAGGAGGCTCATCACTGATAGTTTTTTCGATTAGAGTTCCTAAATCAGAGAGTCTGCCCAGCTCGGATTCCGTATTTTTGAACAAATCTATATCTGCAGATTTAACAATGTCAACAAGTTCCGGCAAAATTCTAAGGGACGATTTTAGCCCTACAAAATCACGGGGAGTTATTGAATTATTACTTAATCTTGACGAAAGCCTTTGTATATCATAAATCCCTTTAAGAAGATTCTCTGCTTCATACCTGACCGCTGTATTATTAACAAGGGTTCTAACAATCTTCTGCCGGCTTTTAACAGCTTCAATATTTTTAAGCGGCTGACATAACCAAGACTTTAAAAGTCTTGCTCCCATATTTGTAACGGTTTTATCCATTGCCCACAGGAGTGAGCCGTATTTATTTTTATCTTGGATAGTTTCCGTAAGTTCCAGATTCCTTCTGGCTGCCGCATCAATTGAAACAAATTCCGTAAGCTCATAGATTTCAATTTTTTCAAACTTTGGGAATCCCTCTTTCATATTTTCCCAAATATATGCAAGTAATCCGGCAGAAGCCCTGAATGCTAGCTGGTTATCATTATAACCAAGAGATTCAAGGCTATTTAATTTAAAAACATTTTTTAAATTGTTTAGTGCAAAATCCTGCTCAAAAACTTTTGCGGGAACTTTACTACAATTATACAAGTTTAAAATTTCATCCGGCAGATCAACGGTTTCTTCCGGCACGATCTGGAATGGCTGGAGCTTTAATTTTTTAGCTGCAGAAATTACTTCTGCCGGCTGTATACGTGCGAGTTCGGTTCTTAGTGCATCATAAGAAAGTTCTGCAGCTTTGAATTCTCCCGTCGATATATCCGTATATGAAAACCCCCACTTATCTTTTTCCCTGAACAGAGCACATATATAGTTATTGCTGGATTGATTTAAGAATCTGCTTTCAACAAGTGTGCCGGCAGTTATTATTCTTACCACACCACGTTTTACAAGGTTTTTGGCAAACTTTGGATCCTCAAGCTGCTCGCAAATCGCAATTTTATAATCTTTATTAACCAGCTTTTCCAAATATCCATCAACCGCTTTTACAGGTATCCCCGCAAGGGGTACGCGACCGATACTGCCGGCATCACGTCCTGTCAACGTTATCTCAAGCTCGCGGGAAAGTATTTCAGCATCTTCAAAAAATGTCTCATAAAAATCTCCGAGTCTGTAAAATAGAATTGTTCCGGGATTTTCCCTTTTTATCTCCAGATACTGCCTCATAACAGGGGTAGTTTCCTCAAGGATTACGTCTGCACTATTAATATGATTGATTTCCGGTTTTGTCATAGTTATAATTGTACATAATATTATTCTCAGGTGCAAGTTATGTTTAGATTTATAAAAATAATAATTAATGCTTTTATTCTTGTTCTTGCAATAATAGGATTTAATGCTATCGGCGGGCAAAAATATATTGAAGCAATTAAAGTAAATGTTACCAATTTTATACAGCAAAGAGCTGAAGAAAATGCAAAAAAATTGGGAAATTTTTCGAATTTGCATGAAGAATTCCAAATAGATAATACCGTTAATCTCCTCGGATACAGTGCAGTTATTGCCTAACATACCGCATCAGGTCAAAAAATGATTATTCTGGACTCCGGCAAAAAACCGCTGCTGACAAAAGGTGATATTCAAGGCGAAGGCCTTGATAAAAAGCTGAAAGAACTTGCCAATAAATTTAAATATCAGGCAGTTTCATTTGAAGAATTAAAAATTACTTCCAGAGGAACATTGAACGCATACGGGCAGAATATACCGTATGCGAAATTTGAAGCAAAAGTAAATAAACTTCCTTTCTCTGATGTTACCGGCATAGTATCAAGTATTCAAACCTCTGACGGGTCAGAAAAACTGGTGCTTTCCATTAATGAAGATAAAAAATACTCCCAGCTGATTACGGATGAATTTTTTAAGGGTGTAAAAGAAAATTAGAGGGCATTAAGTATGAAAAAATTTCTATTATTGATTTTAGCCGCAACCATTATTCCGACACCGGTCTGGGCTAAAACGGATACAATCTCTAAAGAATATTTGCAGACTAAAAAACACTTTGCAATTATGAACCCGATTGCAGAAAGTATAGCCCAATCTGTTATTAAAAGAAACCTAAAGAAAGAAACCGGCGCAAATTTTAAAGTAAAATTTGACGGATATACTTTATCCAGTATGAAAAAAGGAATCTTTAAATATCTGGAAATTACCGGGGAAAATATTGATGTAGAAGGTATTAACATTCCATACCTTCTGGTAAAAACCATTTCAGACTATAATTGGGTGGATTACACCCAAAATCCGGCCGTACACAAAACGAATATGACATTTTATTACGATATGACGCTTGATGAAAATTCGATTAATGAAGCTCTTAAAACAAAAGAATACCAAAACACTCTGAAAAAAATTAATGATATTGCATATCCGCTTTTTGAAATGAAAGGCGTAAAAGTAAGGATTCTAAATAATAAAATGTATATCATAACAGAATACAATTTCCCGATTTCACCATCTAAAAAAGACAAAACTTTTATGATGACAAGTGATTTCAAAATAGAAAACGAAAAAATTATCGCAAAAGATGTAAGCATACACGAAGCCTACGGAAACTTATCCATAAATAAAGTTACAAATCTGGTTAATCTGCTAAATCCGCTTGCATTTACACTATCCGTAATAGATACAAAAAAATGTAATGGGAAAATTGAAAATGTTAATATTGTGGATAATAAAATTCAAATTAATGGTAAAATATTTGTAAAAGGAGATTAGGTATGAATTTTTCTCAAAAACTCGGACTTTTTATTCTCATAATTATCTCTGCAACATATGTATATTTTTCCTTCTTTAATAAGAATTTTCAAATTCCGGATTTTGACATTCAGAAAAATAGCCAACTTATAGACAACCGGGAATTTAATGCTCTTGAACTGCAACAGCCCGAAAACACAAACACCGAAGAAAAACTCAAGCCAAAAACTCCGACAACAATAAAGATATTTATATGCGACAAATCGGGAAATCTGCGTTCCGTTAACAGGGCTTGCGATCCGGAAACAGAAAAGTCTTGTTTTGTCTATGCCATAAAAGAATTAATGAAAGCACCTACTTCCTGGGAAAAATCCAAAGGATTTACCTCTGAAATACCCCAGGGGACAAAGATTCTGTCAGTTAGAGAAGCCGCTGACGGCATAATGATAGATTTAACCTCTAACTTTGAGACCGGCGGAGGAACGGAAAGCACCTATGTAAGGATAAAGCAGATTATAAAAACTGCTAACGCAAATACATCCAAACCGGTATACTTATATCTGAACGGTAAACAGGCAAATGTAATAGGCGGAGAAGGAATTATGCTCAAACAGCCGCTTAATGAAAGGTCTTTGGATGAGTGAGAATAAAGATTTAGATTATTATATGAACCTTAATTGGACACTCATTGAAGGAACTGATTTAGATTTCAACGGGAATCCTTATCATTATATAGAAATCAAAGAGATACCGAGTTTTGCATTCTGTGCAAAAACAAGAGAAAAAGCCCTTGAGAACTACAAAAAGCAGCTTCGGTTATCTCTTATGCTCATGCTGGAAGATGGAGATCATATAATCGAGCCGGGTGAAGAAACAGATGACGATACAGATTGGGAGAGTATATGTCCGTAACCGATATCTCTCAAATATATATAACAAGAATGACATCAGAAGATATTGAAGATGTCGTGAAAATAGAAAAAGAAGCTTATGGCAAACATCATTGGTCAAAGTCCTCTTTTTATGACGAAATGTCGAATAATATAGCGCACTATTACTGCGCAAAAACCATCTCTGGAGAGATTGCCGGATATGCAGGTACCTGGCATATACTTGATGAAGGGCATATTACTACAATTGCGGTAAAAAATAAGTTTTTAAGGCACCATATAGGCGAAGCTCTTGTTGTTAAACTTTTAGAAGATTGTTACAAAGACGGAATTAAGTACCTTACATTGGAAGTACGGGTATCGAATATTCCTGCCATTAATTTATACAAAAAGTATGGTTTTACATCCCTCGGAACAAGAAAAGGATATTATCAGGACAATGACGAAGATGCTCTTATTATGTGGACGGAGAATATTTTTTACGATAAATTTAAAACTAGGTTTTGTGATAATAAAAATAAATTAAAAAAATCAATAATTATAAAATGAGTAAAAGAATATCAAGACAATTAAACAGTTTCAGATACAAAGGCGAACCTATAAGATTCCGGCTGGGTACGCTTTTAATAACTTGCCTTTGCATATTACTTCTCGTTATAGCTACTTTTACACAGGTTACAATTAAACATCTTTACATTCCGCTGGATGCAATTGAGTTTCTTAACAAAAACGCATCGGCAATAGATATTTTGTATCATTTTACAAGAACGTACAGATATATTCCACAAACCCCCATGATATTCTTTATCGTTGCACTATTAGGCAGAAAGTACGGCATACTGGCTATTTGCGGCTATATAATTCTGGGAATGTTTTTTCCTATTTTTGCCCTCGGGGGCGGAATAAGTTATCTTTTTGAATATGGTTTCGGATATATCTTGGCATTTATCCCGGCAATATTTTTTACCGGCACTCTGCTAAAAGTTAAAACTGATTTTTTAAGAATAGTACTGATGTCTATTCTTGGCGTATGCACAATTCACATTCTGGGGATTTTGTATATGCTGTTCCTTGCTACATTGCGGCATGCACCAATGTATCTTATAACAAGCTGGATATCTTCACAAAGCGGAATCCAAATCTTATATGATATCTTCTTTTGCGTAATTGCAATATATTTAGGGAGAGCTGCCCGAAAAATCCTCTGGATTGTAATGTGCTAAAAGAAATATAAAAAAACCTCTCTTAAAAAAAGAGAGGAAAATTTGAGCGATGAGGATTCTATATAATATTAACCTCAAACCCTCATCAAAACATTAAACTAATTACTTATAAAAGGCGTAAGCCTAAAGTTTTAGTATACTATTTATTCTTCTGTACA
>CALUTN010000008.1 GCA_944323665.1 Candidatus Gastranaerophilales bacterium
GGCAGACATTTGATATAATTCAAAACTTAAAACAAAATACCGGTCTGCCTCTATTCTTTCATTACTCAACCTTGAAATGTTCGAATCGTGATTTATACATACAAAACGGTTTCCCAAATACAAAAAAAGAAGCCAAGAGGCTTCTTTTTAAATGGTCGGGATGACACGATTTGAACGTGCGACCCCCTCGTCCCAAGCGAGGTGCGCTACCAAACTGCGCTACATCCCGATGGATTTTGATTCTCGGCTGTAGCGCACCTACGGTGCTACCTCTCCTCGAACGTGACATTTAGTCACCTTCTCGTCGGCAGAGTCAAGCTGCGCTACATCCCGATAGTTTGTCAACAGCCTTAATTCTACTGTAAACATGTTCTGCGGTCAAGAGTTTTCTGTTATTTTTTATATTTTGATGTATAATAAGAAAGCTATGACAAATCTTTTGAGTGTTAGTAATAATTTAAGCACAAAATATACTTCTGCAAATACCTGTGCTAAGGCTCTTGTAGACACTCTTGAAAATCTTGGGGTTGTGAACATTTTCGGTTATCCGGGCGCAGCGGTTCTGAGTATCTACAACGAACTTTCTTATTCTAAGATTAAACATTATCTAGTCCGCCACGAGCAGGCGGCTGTTCATGCTGCAGAGGGCTATGCCAGGGTTAGTGGCAAACCCGGTGTGGTTCTTGTAACTTCAGGCCCCGGTTTTACTAATACAATTACGGGCATTGCTAACGCCTACGCTGACTCCACACCGCTTATCATTTTAGCAGGAGATGTTTCTCCTAAGGAAAATAAAGGCAAAGTGTTCCAAAAAGTTGATATCATTTCAATGACAAAAACCTGCTCAAAAAAGAACTTTTTACTGTCGCCGGATGATGATATAAAACAACTTATAGAAGAAGCATTCGCCGTGGCATTAGAAGAAAAAGGTCCTGTTGTTATTGCCCTGCCAAGAAACATCCTTGAATCTGAGTACAAAGCGGCTTTAGAATCAGTAAAAAATAAAACAATTAAACCACAAATTACAGAAACAGACTTGGAAAAAGTTTCAAATATGCTCGCATGCGCCAGGAACCCGTTTATATTGCTCGGCGGGGGTGCTGTTGACGCGGTTGACGAAATAAACAAATTTGTATCAAAAACAAAAATTCCGGTTATATCAACACTAATGGGAATTGGAGCGTTCCCTTCCACAAACCCACTTTATGTAGGGATGATAGGAGTTAACGGAACTTATCCGGCAAATACAGCTCTTGCATCATGTGACTTTCTTCTCGCTCTCGGAGTAAGTTTTTCTGACCGTTCAACCTGTAAAAACTCTGACTTTGCACCTAATGCAAAAATAGTTAATATAAATCTTAAAAAGATTCCAAATAATTTTGAAGCCGAAATTGTTGCAGACTCATCAACTTTTCTCCGTGAGTTGATGAAATATTTAAAACCTCTTAAAGATTACACAAACTGGTATAATAAAATTACACTTCTTAAGGCGGAAAACTCCAATTCCAATTGTATTCAATCATCTCACGTTTTACAGACAATATACGAATACACCAAAATGTTTGAACCGGTAGTAGTTACAGATGTCGGACAGCATCAGATGCTTACAGCCCAATATTTTAACTTCAATAAACCTAAGAAGTTTATAACTTCCGGCGGGCTTGGTACAATGGGGTTTGGACTCCCTGCTTCTATCGGAGCATACCTTGCAAATCCGGGCAGTCTTGTACTGAATATTACCGGCGACGGTTCTTTTCAGATGAATCTGCAAGAACTTGCAACCTGCCGCGAGCACAATATTCCGGTAAAAATCATTATCATGAATAACAACTATCTCGGAATGGTTCGTCAAATGCAGGAAAAAATTTACAATAATATGTACCAAGTTGAAATGATTAACCCTGATTTTACAAAAATTGCAGAAGCTTATGATTTGTTTGCAGTCAGGGTCAAAGCGGAAAATGAACTAATCCCAGCGCTCGAAAAAGCTATTTCCCATACGGGGACTGCCATTGTTGATATTGCGATTAATTCCTTTGAAGAAATATAAAAAACAATAAAAAAGCAGCTCATTGGTGTTGAGCTGTTTTTTATTTTCCTAAATAATTTTCCCTTTTCCTTTTTCCGCCTGCCTGCACCCGAAAGCTCAATCCTTCCGGGATACGTAAACTTCTCTTTAACCTTTAGTAATCACATTTACCTAAGGTTAATCAAGCAATGCTTCTAAAATAGCTGCATTTTTTGTAGCGATAGAAGAGGATCTTACTCTGCTTTTATACATGTAACTTCTTAAAGCTTCGCGAATAAGTTCCGAACGTGTGCGATTTTCGCCTTCTGCTACCTGATCAATTCTGTCTAAAAATTCTTCCGGCATGGAAATAAGTACTCTGGCCATATATGTCTCCTTTACAATATGTGTAGTGATAATTGATATCTCGTATATATATAAAGTCATAAAGAATTAAAAAATTGCCTTTTTTGATTTAATTTGTGAAGTTTTATTAAGAGAGTTTACTTTTAATTGGTTGCAAAAGCTTGCTGTGCAAGAAATACACTAATCCATATTTATGGCAGTGTTAATATGAACATTAATTAAGATAAAAATCTTATAAAAACATTGTTAATAAGATTGAGTATAATATTAGCAGCGGGTTGCTGCCCAAAAAAGGTTGTGAATTGCTGTTTTTGGCCCTTAAACTAAATGAGAAACTTATAGAAAAAGATTATAATATTTCTTTGGTACACCTAAGCGCAACATCTGTTACAAAATCCATATCTTTTTCTTCAATAATCAGAGGCGGGTTAAAATATATTACATCTCCGAGCGGTCTTAAAAGAACTCCTTTTTCCAATGCTTTTTTGTAAATCCGATATCCTGTACGCTTTGTGTAATCAAGCGATTCTTTTGTTTTTTTGTTTTTTACAAGTTCGATTGCATTAATTAATCCGATTGAACGGACTTCTCCAACATTTTCAAGCGGAAGAAATTTTTCTTTGATGATTTTATTAAAATATATAGCTCTTTTGTTAGCCTTTTCTATAATATTTTTGTCTTTTAAGATTCTTAAGACTTCAATTGCGGCAGAGCAGGCAAGAGGGTTTCCTGCATAAGTATGCGAATGCATAAAGGCTTTGCCTTTAAGATAATCATCATAGAATGCGTCATAAATTTCTTGGGTTGTAACAGCTATTGCCATTGGCATATATCCGCCTGTAAGTCCTTTTGAAAGACACATAATATCAGGGCTTACGCCGGCATGGTCAAAGGCAAACATTTTGCCTGTTCTTCCGTAACCGGTAGCGATTTCGTCTGCTATTAGGTGTACGTTATATTTATCACACAGTTCTCTAAGCTTTTTAAGGTATAGAGGCGGATAAATTTTCATACCGGCAGAACCTTGAAGGAGCGGTTCAACAATAATTGCAGCTGTTTCATCACCGTATTTTTCAAAAGCTTCTTCGGCTTTTTGGAAGCACTCGCAGCAGCATTCTGCATTTTCTGCTTGCGAGATGTCAATTTGCTCTGAGTGCCCGGCGCAGTGTTTCCCATACGGACAACGAAAGCAGTCCGGACCGTCAATTCTTATCACATCTAACAGAAGAGGTTTATAAAGCTGGGTGTATAAATCTACTCCGCCCATGGCAAGAGCGGCGAGAGTTTCTCCGTGATAAGCATCAGTAAGCGCCATAAACCTTTTCTTTTGCGGATTTCCTGTTTGATAGTGGTATTGAAAACTCATTTTTAAAGCCATTTCTATGGCAGAAGAACCGTTATCTGCAAAATTGAATTTACAAAGACCTTTTGGCAGAACTTTCACAAGTTCTTGACAGAGAGTTATAACAGTTTTATGGGAAAAGTTGGCAAAAATAACGTGTTCCAGAGTATCAATTTGTTTTTTTACAGCGCTATTAATACGAGGATTGCAATGCCCGAGAAGGTTACACCACCAAGAGCTGATTACATCTTTGTAGCATTTTCCGTTAATGTCATAAAGGTTAATTCCTTCTCCGCGTTCAATTATAATAGGCGGAAGTGTTTCATAATCTTTCATCTGTGAGCACGGATGCCATATATATTTTAAATCTTCTTTCTGCCAATCCATTTCTTAACCTTTCCAATACTAACTAAAAAATTTTTCTAAAAGAGTAATATCTTTTTGTCCTCTTTCGACGGTTGCAATAACTTTGATTCCTGTAAGGTATTCAACTTGTTTTAAATTATCTTGATGCATGAAGTTATCGGGTTCGTAATTGTTTAAAATAATACCTTCAATTTTTATTCCGTTGGCTTTTGCATACTCAACAGTTAACAGAATTGAATTAATCGTTCCTAATCCTGCATCAGCTGCTATCAAAATATTAGTTCCAAGCTCTTTAATTA
Source organism: Candidatus Gastranaerophilales bacterium (assembly GCA_944323665.1). GTDB lineage: Bacteria > Cyanobacteriota > Vampirovibrionia > Gastranaerophilales > Gastranaerophilaceae > CAG-196. The sequence goes on from CALUTN010000008.1 coordinate 4,382, forward strand.
AATCTTTCAGCAGATATTTTTCTTTGTCTGAAAGTATCAGCGGGCAAGTTATTCCGCCTGCGCCTTCTACAAGGAGATAGTCATACTTATGGGAAGCTTTTTGGTAATCCTCAAGAATTTTATTGATACAAATGGGTTCTCCGGCTCTTTGGGCGGCAAGATGCGGCGATACAGCTTCTTCCCACCGGTAGGTTACGCAATCATCGGCACTTGTCGGGATTTTTGCAGTTTCAATAACATAATTGCAGTCGCTTTTTATTAGTTTTCCGTCCGATATTTCAACTCCGCTCAGAACCGGCTTATAATATCCGCAATTAAATCCGGCTTCGCGCATTTTTTTAACAATAAGCGCCGAAATATAGGTTTTTCCTATATCAGTACCGGTTGCTGTTATAAAAATGTTCTTTGACATAAAATACCTCTTCCAAGAAAAGGTTATCACTTCAATTTTATTTAACAACCTTGAGCATATATCTTACACAATCTTTTGAATTATGACTTTGGCGTGCAATATTGTAACAGGAGTTAACTACTTGGTCATAGGCTTCTTTATCTTCAAGATAGCTCTCGATTTTAAAAATCAGGTCTGAAAAATCTTCGTAAAAAGGCATGTGACCTTCAAATAAAGCCAGTTCTTCTCTGTAGTCGCTTAGCATTAGGCGTTTGCAGGCAACTGTCTGAAAAGTTCTGTAGTTAAGTGAAGAAATCCCTTGAGAGTTCATATTAAAAACGATTTTTGCATTATTAATAGCCTTAGCCATATCTTCTTCGTTATCAATAAATCCTTGGTAACATAAGTCAAGAATTTCGGGGAATTGTGCACGTTTTTTTGCATCTTGATAATGTTTGTCAATTGCATACCAAGCTACTCTCAAATGCGGAAGTTTGAGAATAAGCTCTTCAAAAAAGCTCAGTCTGTAATCCGTATCCAATCTGCCCGCAAACATTAAATCAAAAGTTGGTTCAATGCCGTAATCTTTGTAAACATCAAAATTAACAAAGTGAGGCATATAGTGAATATTTTTGAAAGTTTCGTAGCTGGTGAGAGCTTGATCCCAATAAAATGTATAATTATCATCTTCTTCCAAGTACTTGATATATTTTTCCCAATCCGGACCGGAGGTTTTGCTTCTGATATCATCAGAAAAATAATTAACAGAAGGAATTTTCAGGTTATTGTCTACTTTAATTTTCAATCCGGAAAAATCATAACCGAGAATTTGAGAATATTCTTTTTTTAAAACTTTGCTAAGATTTTTATCAAAGAGTTCGTCATACACGGTAACATCACAGCCGTTTTGTTTGTAACCATCGATAATACTGCTGGTTGTTAACCTTCCGCCGATACTTTCAGGTAATATTGCTAAAATTCTCTTCTTTTTCATAACTTTTCAATATTTTAGCACTTTTATGAGGAGTTTACAAGATATAAAAAGAATGCGGTTCGACTCCCATTTTATTTGAAAAACAAAAAAAAATATGCGCCTGGAGACTGTGCCGAAGCAAAGGTGACTAAATGTCACGTTTGCTGAGAGGTAAGAACCCCTTTCTTGTGGAACAAGAATGCGGTTCGACTCCCATTTTATTTGAAAAACAAAAAAATATGCGCCTGGAGGGAGTCGAACCCACGGCAGACAAGGTTTAGGAAACCTCCGCTCTATCCTACTGAGCTACAAGCGCAAATTTTATTCAATTGTAAATTAAGACGGCTCCGCTCGTCAACCTGCCCGCATTGCTCCCGCAACGCGGCGCCGTTGACTCGACTCAACCTCCCGGACTCCGTCCGTTCGGCTTGCCCATTGCTCGCCGCGAGGCTCTGAGCTGCAAGCGCAAATTCTATTCAATTTTGTTGTTCTCCCTCTCCCTCCTTAGGGAGAGGGCTGGGGTGAGGGGGTGATTGTCCCCAGAACCCGCTTGATTAATTTTTTCCCGGAGTGATGTCAGCTATGTTTTCCGGTAAGATCCCGAAACGAGTTCGGGATGACATTTATATTATTCAATTGTAAATTAAGACGGCTCCGCTCGTCAACTATTTTTTATATGTAAAAATTTTCTTGTAACAATTTTCTTTTCGGTTATTACATTTTTTTATCTTTGTCATATAATAATTTTTGAGGTGAGATATGTTTAACGAAATCAAAACGCACGAGATTACTGTCGACATTGTTATTTTGACTATCAGAAATAATGCCCTCCAGGTTCTTTTAGTTAAACGTAATAACGAACCTTTTAAAGATAAATGGGCAATTCCGGGCGGTTATGTCAGAATGTCAGAAAACCTTGACGAAGCTGCGATTCGGGTACTTAAAGAAAAAACAAATGTCGATAACATTTATCTTGAACAGCTTTATACATTTGGCGACCCTTTAAGACATCCTGTATCAAGAGTAATTACATGCGCATATTTTGCACTTATCAGGGATGAAGATATAGAGGTTGCTTCTACGCCGGATATTGGCTGGCACAAAGTCTCAGACCTTCCGCCGCTTGCTTTCGACCACGCTGAAATTATTCAATATTCACTAAAGAGAACTCGCGAAAGATTAGAAATGTGTCCGGTAGCTTACCAGCTTCTTAACGAAAAATTCACTCTTACAGAGATGCAAAAAGCTTACGAAATTATTATGGAAAAGAAATTGGATAAGCGTAATTTCCGTAAGAAGGTTATAACAACAGAAGGCTTAAGAGAATTAAACGAGTTTTCAAAATCCACCTCAAAACGCCCGGCAAGGCTTTATACTTTTGATAGTATTAAATTGAACTCAAAACGAGCCCACTTTATTAAAAAAGGAGAATAAATTTTGCTTACACTAGTTTGGACTATCCAGGTCATATCATCAGTATTGTTAATTGTATTAGTTCTTATGCATTCACCAAAAGGCGACGGCATCGCAGGAATCGGAAATGCAGCCCAGATGTTCTCTTCTCAAAAGAGTGCTGAAAAAGGTTTAAACAAACTTACAGCAATTGTAACAGCTGTGTTTATTGTTTGTGTGTTTCTTTTAGGATTTGGTATCGTAAGATAAAATATGAACGAAATATTTGCAAGAAATATTTTATACTGGGGGGAAGAGGCTCAGAAAAAACTTCTAAACTCCAGTGTTGTTGTGTTTGGCTTAGGCGGAGTCGGCGGTTACTGTGCGGAAGCTCTTGCAAGAAGCGGGGTTGGAGAACTGACCCTGGTGGATTTTGATACTGTATCAGAATCAAATATTAACCGTCAGATTGTAGCTTTGAATTCTACAATAGGAGAAGCTAAGACTTCGCTTTTTGAAACAAGGTTAAAAGATATTAACCCGAACATAAAACTCCGTCTCATTAACGATTTTTATACGGAAGATTTTGATTTTTCAGGAGTTGATTTTGTTTGTGATGCAATTGATACAATGCGTTCAAAAATTAACCTTCTTGTAAAATGTTATGAAAACAAAATTCCTGTAATATCTTCGATGGGGGCAGGAAACAGAATTAATCCCGAAATGTTGTATGTTTCAGATATTTCTGAAATCCATGATAAAAAAGCCCCGTTTGTTTCAAATATTTTATATCAGCTTAAAAAACGGGGAATAGAATCGGGTATCACGGTTGTATCCAGTGACGAAAAGCCTTTTGTACAAGAAAAGTTATCCGAAGTTGAAAAAATTACGACCCGTTCAGGAGAGGAAATTGAGTTTAATAAAATAATTCCGTCTTCCACTCCGTTTGTTGCTCCGGCTTCCGGCTTAATTATGGCAAGTTATGTAGTCAGAAATCTGATTAAATAAAAAAGTTTTCATGTTAGAATGGAAAAAAGAATTATTAAGAAAGGGGTTAATTGAATGGAAAAATTAGCAGATATTGGCGTTTTTGGCGGCTCAGGTTTTTATAAGTTTTTAGATAATATTAAAGAAGTAAAAGTAGAAACACCTTATGGCATGCCTTCTGACAGTTTGTTTATCGGAGAGGTCGGCTCTCATAAAGTTGCGTTTATGCCGAGACATGGAAGAAGCCACACTATTCTGCCTCATTTGATTAACTATCGTGCAAATGTTTGGGCGATGAAAGAAGTCGGATGTAAAAGGGTTATTTCTCCTTGTGCGGCAGGGAGCCTGCAAAAACATGTGGCACCTGGGGATTTTGTTGTGTGCGACCAATTTGTAGATTGGACAGACGGCAGAAAAACAACGTTCTTTGAAGGTCCTATTGTAACTCATCCTTCAGCAGCTGAGCCTTATTGTCCGGAACTTAGAAATCTGGCAATAGATACAGCTAAAGAACTCGGTATCAAAGTTCATGAAACAGGTACTGTTGTTGTTATTAACGGACCTAGATTTTCAACCAAGGCTGAATCAAAATTCTTTACATCTCAAGGTTGGGAAGTTATTAATATGACAGCTTTTCCGGAAGCTTACCTTGTAAAAGAAATGGATATGTGTCCGCTCAATATTTCATTAATAACTGATTATGATGCAGGGCTTGTCGGGGATGTGCCTCCGGTTTCTCACCATGAAGTTATACAGGTATTCAATAAAAACTTGGATAACCTTAAAAAACTTCTCTTCACTATGATTGAACGCATTCCGGCAGAAAACAATAATTGCGAATGTGCTCAAACCAGAGTTAAATCACAAGGGTAGAGGACTCCTCAACCCCATCCCTCTCCTTGGGGAGAGGACATGAGAGAACGCATGTTGGGCATACTTGTCCAATGTAATTTAAAAAAGAGGAACAATAATGGAACCAAGCATTTCAATTTCAAGGGCAGTAAGTTTATTATTCTATTTTTACTATCTTCTTATAATCATTAGGATTTTTCTAACCTGGATTCCAAATATTGATTGGTATCAGCAGCCTTACAAATGGATAAGTTCCGTTACGGATCCTTTTTTAAATATATTTAGGGGGATAATTCCTCCTATTGGCGGAATGTTGGATATATCTCCAATTTTAGCGATTGTTCTTTTGCAAATATTACAGGGAATTATTGTAGGTTTCTTATCAGGTCTTGGATTATGATTGATTTAAATCTTTTAAATAAAGCTCTTATGCTTTCAAAGGAAGGAAATTTGCAGGAGGCGGAAAAGCTTTATCATGAACTATTGAAAGCTGATAGCGAGAATTATTTGCTTTTATCATCTGTCGGATTGTTTTATGTGAGTCTTGGGGATTTTGAAAAAGCGGAAGAATACTTAAAAAAATCCTGCAGTATCAAAGAGACATTGGGTAGTGTATCAGCTCTGGGGTTTTGTGAATTTGAAAAACGAGAGTTTGATAAAGCTTCTGAAACGCTTGAACATGCACTTGAATTTGGCGAAAACAAAGAGATTTATGACAAACTAATTTTGAGCCTTTTTCAAATTAAGAGTTATAAAAAAGCTGTCGAATACGCTGAAAAGATGTATGAACTCTATCCTGATGATTCCGAATCCACTGCGAATATGGTCAAAGCTTTGACACAGTCCGGGAAACTTCGAGAAGCGGAAAAAATGTGCGTCGAATATTTAAAAAAACATCCGGATAAATCATCTTTGTGGTTCCATTTAGGATTTTTAAAAGAGTTGATTTATTCTGATGACAAGCAGGCATGTGAATGTTATAAAGCTGCGGCTGAGCTTGGAAATAACGAAGCTTTTTATAATATTGCGGTTAGTTATCAGAAGATGAAGGATTTTAAAACCGCTGAAGAGTATTATCAAAAGATGCTTTCAATCTATCCGAACGATGTTGATACAATTACTTCTTTGGGGATGTGTCTTTTAACCCAGAAGAAGTTCAAAAAAGGATACGATTACTTTTTTATGCGTGATAAATCTGTACTTGACAGAAAAACGAATAATCCTTATAGACCAGGAGAGAAATTCCCGGATGAAGTAGTTGTCATGTGTGATCAGGGTTTTGGAGATCATATTCAGTTTGTAAGATATCTTCCTTTCTTGCAGGAGAAGGTTAAAAAAGTCCATCTTGCTGTCAGCGATAATTTAAGAGGTCTTTTTGAAAAAAACTTCAAAGAAATAAATTACATAACTTTTGATGAAATCAATCCTGAGATGAAATCAATGAGGATAACGGATTTAGCTTATATTTTGGATATGGATTTTGACCATATTCCGTATTCCGGCGGGTATATTAAATCGGAAACGGCAGATATTGTTTCTGACAAGCCTAAAATCGGATTGTGCTGGGAAGCGGGAAATGCAGGTATAAGAACAATGATTAACCGTACAATTAATATCAGACTGCTTGAGCCGATATTGAATCTTGATAATATTCAGATTTATTCTTTTCAGCTCAGAGATACTCTGAAGGGGAATGACAGGTATACTCAGATGATAAATCTTGCTAAAGATTTTAAGAATTTTGAGGATACGGCAAAGGCTTTGAACGCTATGGATATAATGATAACAGTCGATACTTCAATTGCACATCTTGCCGGAGCTATGGGGAAAAAGACTTTCCTGATGCTGCCTTATGTTTCTGATTGGAGATGGTTTGAAGATACCAAGACAACTCCGTGGTATGAAAGTGTGGAAATTTTTAAACAACAAGACCCGATTAGCTGGGAAGAGCCGATAAAGGAAATAATATGCAGAATAAACGAATCTTATTCATAAATTTTGGCGGACTGGGAGATGAAATTCTATTTCTTCCTGCAATAATTTCGATAAAAAAAGAATTTCCCGATTCTGAAATAACACTTGCGCTTGAAAAAAGAAGCAGCGCAATTACAAAGCTTACGGATGTTATAGACAAAACTTTGTATGCAAATATTAAAGGCCGGAGTAAGTATTTTGAACTCTTAAAACTCCTTTTCAGGATTTGGGGCGGGAAATTTGATATAGTAATTTCGTCGGGTTCAAATAAATTTATTTCAATATTTTTATTTTTAACCTTTATTAAACAAAAATACAGTTATAATACAGGAAAATTAAGTAAAATTCTTCTAACGAAAGCTGTTGATTTAAACAAAAACCAGTATGCGGCATCTATGTACCATGATTTGGTTAAACCGCTTACGGATATTGTGACAGAGCTGCCCGTATTAAGTATCCAAAAGAAACCGGCTATTCCGAATTCGGTTCTAATTCATCCGGGAGTGAGTAAATTGAGTGTTCAAAAGGGTATGATTAAGACTATTCCGGATAGAGAGTGGGCAAAAGTTGTTGAAGGTCTGGCAGATAAAGGGAAAAGAGTATATTTATTAGGCGGACCGGATGACAAAGATTGTATTGAAACTATCCAAAAACTTGTACCGCCTGAAAAGTATGAGAATATGTTCGGGAAAACAAAGAACCTGACAGAGCTTGCCGAACTTATATCAAGTGCAGAAACTTTTTTGTGTTCGGATTCAGCCCCTTTGCATATAGCAGCAGCACTCGGGATAAAGACTTATGCAATATTCGGGTCAACAGATGATAAAAAACTGATTCCGCCAAACGGTACTGTTACACCGATTAAGGCAAAAGACTGTAATTGTCCTCTTATGCCTTGCCTTTGGGAAAGACGGCAGACAACCTGTGATGAATTATCGTGCTTAAATATTACTCCCGAGCAGATTGTAAATACGTTGACTAACTCATAACATTAATCTAAAATGTTATAAATTACAGTATTGAGGGAAAAGTTTATGACAACCGACCAGCTTGAAGGATTAGAGTTTGACCCGGGGTTTGCACCGTATATATTAGCTTTTAGAGGAGCTGTTGAATATCTTTATTATGATATAAACAGATTTAAAAACCTTTCTCAGAAAAAAATGAGATTCAGACAGTATAAAAAGAAGATTCTTGATATTTTTGATAATAATATGGGTTTTTATGCAGGATGTCTGATGTGGGCAGCTTATATCAAAACTCAGCCGAAACAGAAAATACTTTCTAATCACTGTTTTGGTAAACCTTATAACGAGGAAGAAAATATTTCCGATACGAAATTTTGTGCGGAATTTGTAAAAAGTTTTCCTAAAGATGTACATTATTATCTCGGAGAAAATTTTGAATTTAATTCTGATATTATACAGCTTATTGAGGCTTATGAAAGCTTTTTAGTCTTAAATAAAGGCTTTACTGAATCTGAGTATAATACTGATATTATCCTTCCGAAGGTTGTTAAAACAGGAAATGCAGAAGGATATAAAGAAATTATTGAACAAGCTCTAAAAGACGGAAATCTTGCGGAGCTTCTTGAGACCCCGATATTTCAGGAGTAAGATATGACACAGCAGAGAATTATAAATGTAGCAAGAGGACATGAGAAAGCTGATTTAGTTATAAAAAATGCTAATATTGTAAATGTTCTCTCAGAAGAGATACACAAAGGCGACATCGCTATAGCGGATGGGATTATAGCTGGTATTAGCGATTTTTATGAAGGAGAAAAAGAGATTGATGTGAATGGTGCTTATATAACTCCTTCATTTATTGACGGTCATGTTCACCTTGAAAGCGCAATGGTTCTGCCGAAGGAGTTTGCCAAAACAGTTCTTCCTGCGGGAACTACTACCGTAATAATTGACCCGCATGAGATTTCAAACGTATTCGGACTCCATGGTATAAGTTTTATGCACGAGGCTGTAAAAGATTTACCGCTTGATGTTTATACTATGCTTCCTTCTTGTGTTCCGGCAACTCCTTATGAAACTTCCGGTTTTGATTTAAACAGTTATGACCTGTCTTTATTAATAGATAAGCCGTGGGTGCTTGGTATAGCTGAGATGATGAATTTCCCGGGGGTTTTAAATCTGGACAGTAATGTTATGGCTAAACTTGAGCTTGCCAAACAAAAAGGAAAAAGAATTGACGGGCATGCTCCGTTTTTATCAAGCAAAGACTTGTGTGCATATATTTCAAGCGGGGTTAAGTCTGACCATGAGTGTACAACTCCTGATGAGGCGATAGAAAAATTAAGACTCGGAATGTATATTATGATTCGTGAAGGCACTGCCGCGAAGGATTTGGATGCATTGCTTCCTGTTCTTAAGAGCTGTAATACAAGAAAATGTATTTTTGTAACCGATGACAGACATCCTTCCGACTTGAAAGAACACATTAACGGAATGGTAAGAAGAGCTGTTGAAGCAGGTGTCGACCCTATAAAAGCTGTTCAGATAGCAAGTCTTAATACGGCTGAATATTTTGGGCTTAAAGATTTAGGTGCAGTTGCCCCAGGATATAAAGCTGACTTGTTGATTTTACCTGATTTAGAGTCTTTTAAACCTGCTGTTGTGATGAAGAACGGTAAAATTATAGCCGAAAACGGAAATCTGACCTGCAAGATAGATGAAAGCGAAATCCCTTCAATGAGAGGTTCGGTTAACGTTAAATGGATTGAACCAGCTGATTTTAGGATTGAAGCCAAATCTGATATTGCCAGAACTATTGAAATTATTCCGCATCAGCTTGTTACAAAATCAGTTTATTCAAAAATTAATATAGAAAACGGAAATGCAGTAAGTAATATTGATACAGACACGTTAAAAATCTGCGTTATTGAAAGACACAGAGCTACAGGTAATATAGGCAAAGGTTTTGTTAAAGGTTTTAATCTTAAATCCGGTGCAATAGCTTCCACCGTAGCTCATGACTCGCATAATATGATTGTTATAGGTACAAACGACGAAGATATGTACACTGCAGCGGTTGAGCTGGTTAAATCTCAAGGCGGTAAGGTTGTAGTAAAAGATGGTGAGGTTTTGGCTAAATTACCTCTTCCGATTGCGGGTTTGATGTCTGACAGAGAATTTAATTATGTTCTGGAAAAATGTTCTGAGCTTAACAGCGCAGCGCACTCAATCGGATGTACTCTTGAAGATCCATTCATGACAATGGGCTTTTTATCTCTTCCGGTTATACCTGAACTTAAAGTTACTGATAAAGGTGTATTCGATACCGGCGTATTTAACTTTGTTAATATTTTTGAGGCAGAACCTGCGCTTTTGTGATATAATTAGTGCATGTTTACGGGAATCATAGAAGAACTCGGTAAAGTTAAAAATATTAGCACCAATGGTATCACAATCGAATGCAAAACAGTCCTTGAAGGAACAAAAGCCGGGGACAGTATAGCAGTTAACGGAGTGTGTCTTACGGTAAGGAATTTAACGCCGGATTCTTTTGCTGCGGATGTTTCCCCTGAAAGTTTTCGTGTAACGGTTCTTAAAGACTTAAGATGCGGAGATTTCGTAAACCTTGAACGGGCACTCCCTGCCGGAGGAAGATTGGGAGGACATTTTGTAACGGGGCATGTGGACGGAAAGGGTAAAATTCTTTCTATCAGCAAAAATGCGGAGTTTTATGATTTAAAAGTAGAACTTGATTCGGATGAGGTAAAATATTGCGTAAAAAAAGGCTCTGTCGCAATTAACGGAATAAGTTTAACAATTGCTGATATAGAAAAAAATACCGTAATGATTGCGCTTATTCCGCACACTTATGAAAATACCAATCTTAAATATCTCAAAAACGGGTCTTTTGTAAACATTGAAACGGATATTTTGTCTAAATATGTTGAAAAATTTTTATTAACGAGAGATAATAAGTCAGGTATTGACCTGGAATTTTTACAAAGGAACGGGTTTTAATATGGCAGACACAAATCAATTCAGCAGAATAGAGGATGCTCTAGAGGATTTTAGAAACGGAAAACCTCTTATTGTTGCTGACGATGAGGACAGAGAAAACGAAGGCGATCTTATTTGTTCTGCCCAGTTTGCAACTCCGGAACTTATTAATTTTATGGCAAAGGAGTGCAGAGGGCTTATTTGTCTAGCAATATCACACGAAGTTGCTGATAAGCTTGAGCTTCCTCAGATGGTTGAAAAAAATACGGAAAATATGCAGACCGCTTTTTCATTAAGTATTGATGCTCATCCAAAATACGGGGTGACAACGGGGATTTCTGCTTATGATAGAGCTAAGACTATTGAAGTTGCAATTGCTCCCGATGCTGTTCCGTCAGATTTACGACGACCGGGGCATTTATTCCCTTGTGTTTCAAGAAAAGGCGGAGTTCTAAAAAGATGCGGGCATACGGAAGCAACGGTTGACCTTGCAATCCTTTCAGGACACAGACCGGCAGGGGTTATGTGCGAAATTATGACTGAAGACGGACACATGGCAAGGAGAGACGAGCTGCACAAGTTTGCCCAAAAACACAGTATTAAATTTATAACAGTAGCGGATTTAATTGCATATAGATTAAAGCGTGAAAGATTTGTAAAAAGAGAGGTAGAAGTATTTCTTCCGACTCAATTCGGGGATTTTAACATAATAGGATATACGGATACAATCACGAGATGCGAGCATGTTGCGCTGGTCAAAGATGACGGCTCTGACAAAACTCCTCTAATCAGGGTTCATAGTGAGTGTCTGACAGGCGATATATTCCATAGCCTTAAGTGTGATTGTAACTGGCAGCTCCATGAAGCTTTAAAAATGATTAATGAGTATGGAAAAGGCGCCTTAATTTATATAAGAGACCACGAAGGCAGAGGAATCGGGCTTATTAATAAGCTCAAAGCATACAAACTGCAAGAAGAAGGTCAGGATACCGTAGAGGCTAACCTCTCACTCGGGTTTGCGCCGGATTTGAGAAATTATGGCGTCGGTGCGCAGATTATACTTGATTTAGGGTTCAATAATTTCAACCTCATAACAAACAATCCGAAAAAAATTGTCGGACTAAAAGGGTATGGTCTGACTATTCATGATAATATAAATATAAAATCAGAAGTGAATAAATATAACGAGCGGTATATTAATACTAAAAAAGAGAAAATGCATCATCTAATGTAAAGGAATTTTTATGGCGGAAACGAACTACAAAGTAGAATTACTGGATAGCAGTGTATTTAAAATATTTAAAGGTGTTTATAACGACTTTAAATCAAAAGCGGTAAGTGAATATAAGTTTGAGCTTGAGCCGCTTGAATACGAGGAATTTCTCAGCGCCATAGAAAATAATTATATGCAGTGTATTGTGCTTAAAGAAAATGATATTCCAACTGCGTTTTTAGTTTACACAACCTCTATTTCTGAGTCCATAGAATTAAATTTAATTCATTGCCTGGGAACTGAGGATGAAACAACAAAACAAAAACTTCTCATAGAAAAATTCCTTGAATTAACCGAAGCTGAAAGACAACTGAAAGTGGTATCATATCCGATGATTGGGCATCAATCAATATTTACCGCTGATTTGGCAAAATATGGATTTAAGTTTGTCGGGCTTGCTGTTTTAAGATTTTTTATGGGAAATGCTTCTTCCGAAAGAATTCTTGAGAATATGAAGCTTCCTGAAAAACCGGAAGAGTATAAAATTGTAAGTTATGCGGATATGTACAGAGAAGATGCTATAAGAGTTATTCACGAAGCATTTAAAGATACGCAGGATGCTTTGTACGATACTAGGTTCAAATCTGTAGAAGGTACGGAAGATATTATAAATAAAATTGTTGAAAGCATTTATGGCGAATTTTTACCGGAAGCAACATCAGTTCTGCTTTATAATGACAAACCCTGCGGATTTGCATTCGCTAATGTTACCGGCGGAAGAATCGCAAATCTTCCTCTTGTAGGTATAGAAAAAGTACATAGAGGGCATGGTTTCTCGGAATTGTTACTGAACAGAACCGTTAAAATGATTGTTGACTGGGCAAAGCTCGGAGAAAGAGAGTTCAGCGAAGTTAATGTAACAACAGAAACAAATAATTATAAAGCGTTAAAAATGTATAGAAAAATAGGTTTTAGAGAAGATTACTGTTATCCGCAAGCTTATTTAATGCAAAAACGTAAGAAATAAAGTGTGAGAACGGTGGTTATTATTTTAATCGCCATACAAAATGAAAGGAGAAGTATGAGAATTTCTAAAGAAATCCTAACGGCAATGGGGCTGATTTGCCTTACATCAGGTGCGGTTATGGCTTGTGATTCAATACAGGCATACGCACATCCGACTTTATTCGGTTCTCAAGGGCATTCGCTTGTTACCACTCAAAATGATGTTATTATAGGCGGGAAAATCTATAAACCGCGTCGCGCAAAAGCTATTCAGGAAAAGCAAAATGTTGTGGTAGCAAAGTTTGCAAAAGATAAGCTTTGCAAAATGAAGGATAAAATGGATAAAGAAAGAGCTGATTTATTTAATCCTAAAAAACCGGTGCTCAGATCAGAACTTGCATTTATTCTTTCAGACGGGCTTGAATTAAAAGATGCACAAACCGGTAAATATTCCGATATAGCAGCCGATTACTGGGCAAAAACAGAAATTGACAGAGCTTTAGCTGCTGATGTGATGATAGGGTATCCCGATTCGACATTTAAACCGGATCAGGCTATTACAAAAGCGGAAGTCTTTGCAACTTTTGCTAAATTATTGAATGTTACAGCAGACAAATCAACGGCTCCCGTATTCAACGGTCAGTCAGTAAAATATGTTCCTGATTGGGCATACGGTGCAGCGAATGAAGTTATTGCATCAGGTATTTTAAACGAAGCTCCGAATCCGGACAAGATTGTAAATGATGAATATCTTTCAAAGACCCAGGTTGCATATATGTTGGGTGCCTTAAAGAAAGGGTTTATGATAAATCTTTCAAATGGTGCCGAAAACTGTGCAACAAAATATGAGCCTGTTGCAGTAAAAATTAAGTTAAGTGAAAGATTGAGCGCAAGAACATCAAACTCAGGCGATACATTTACTGCTAAGACAACTGAAGAAGTAACTTTAAGCGGAGTAACTTTCCCAGCCGGTTCAACGGTTAAAGGTAAAGTTAAATCAGTTGTAAGACCCGGGGTTAAAAAACCTGGATATCTCGAAGTACAATTTGACAGCATTTCTAACGGCGATAACTGTGTAGAATTTCCTAAAAAGCTTGCCAGCGCTCAAGCTGAAGTATTGAAAAATCCTAATATTATCTCAAGACTTCTCGGTGCTCCGTTCTCAATGGCAGGCAGAATTGTCGGTGTTGCAGGCAGAACAGTATCAGAAGGTGTTGAAATTGTAGCAAACGGTGTTGAAGAATACGGTGACAACTGGTCAGATGCATTTGTCGATACTTGCTCTCTTCACCCGCTCAAAGGTTTAAAGAGTGTTGGCAGCAGCTTCATTACTGTTGGTAAAGGCGTATACAATATAGTTAAATTAGCGGCAAGCGGTGTCTTTGGTGTATGTTATGAATTTGTTGATGAAGTAAAATACCTCATCATTCCTAACACAACTAATGATTCTTGCTTGAACCCTGATGAAGAATTAACTATTATTTACTAGTTAATAATCTTAGGGTGATAAATTTAGAGGGGGCGGAGCCTTTAGGCTCCGCCCTTCCTTTATATTAACTATTTTATCCTGAGTTCACAGCACATCTGGCAGGCGCCGAAAGTCCCGCCTGATGCTTTTAAATTCTTTCTAAAACAGCAATAATGCGGGCTGTTAAATAGTTCTTTTAAAGATTTTTCTTTTACATTTCCTATTTTTTGAGAAAGACAAGGGTAAACAAACCCTTCCGGATTAATCATCATATTGTTATAAGGGTATGTACACGGTTTATAAATCTCGCTGAGCGGAATCTCGGGCGGAGTATTAAAAAATTTTTCAATTCCCGAAATCGGATTTTTCAGATACTCAAACTTCGGTGAAAAACGGATTTTAACCCTTGATTTTTTGGACAGACATTCTATCTCTTGATAAATTTCTTTAAAATGTTCCATATCAAAATAAAGTTTAATCGGATAGTTCTGGTTATATTCCGGTATAAAACTCTCTTCAAGGCGGGAATTCTGCTTCCAGTTATTATTTCTCAAAAAAGAAATCGAAAGAAAATCAAATCCCATATCAGTACACATTTTATAGAGTTTGGGAAGGTCATCCAAGTTATTATCAAGCACAATAGTTTTAATATCTACCATCTGGCGCGGTTTTTGGGACTTCAAGTTCTCGAGATTTGAAACTATTTTATCAAAAATTCCTTCTTTACCCCTGTTTTTATCGTGGGTTGCACCGTATCCGTCAAGCGAAACCGAGAGCAAAAGCAGATTATATTTTATAAAGGCTTTAATTATCTCATCATTAATCAAAATTCCGTTTGAAACAACATGGGTTTTCCCGAAAACTCTTTTGGATACAGCTTCCAGTATCTCAACAAAATCTTTTCTGACTAAAGGCTCGCCGCCTACAAGAGTAACTATTGAATAAAAAGGAATCTGGCAGATAACCTTTTTCCACTCCTCAAGAGTCAGCTCCTGTTTATTTCTTTCATTCCCCACATAACAATAAGGGCAAGCAAGATTACACCTGTAAGTAAGCTCAAGAAAATATCTGAAAGGGATTTTTGCTCTCCCGTACTTATCATTATAAGAAAGCGAAGTGTAGAAATCCCTTAATTTATCAAATAGAAACGAGTAGTTCATTAAACAACACTCCCCGTAAGACTTGTAAGCTTCTCTGCGGTTTTCCCATTAACAAGAGCATCTTTAAGATGTGAAATCCCGCTTCCAATCGAACCGTAACATTTACCCCCGCCAAGATAAAGCATGGCAGACGCATTGAGCAGTATGATATCAGTTTTTGCGGAGTTATCTTTTCCTGTTAGAATTTCTCTTGCAAAATTTGCGTTTTCTTTGCTGTTTCCACCTTGAAGTTCTTCAAGCTTACATCTTTTCAGCCCGAAATATTCCGGAGAGAGGGTATAATCCTCAAGTTTGCCGTCTTTTAGTTCAGTAACATCCGTTTCGGCACAAAGGCTGATTTCATCCATATTAGGGTTTTTAGAATTCACTACAAGGGCTCTTTTCGTACCCAGTCTTAATAAAACCTCTGCAATCTTAGGACGCATAGCGGAAGAAGATACTCCGAGAAGTTGGGCTTCCGGAAAAGACGGATTAATAAGCGGTCCTAAATAGTTAAAAATCGTTTTTTTACCGAGTTTTTGACGGTAAATATTATTGATTTCTGCAAAACCGTTAAAGTTAGGAGAATGCACAAAGGCAATACCGTTTTTCTTAAAATCTCTTACGGCTTCTTCAGGAGTCTTAACAACCGGAATATTCAACTCTTTTAAAAGGTTTGTACTACCGCATGCGCTTGTAATTGAGGAATTTGTCTGTTTAATTACCTTTAACCCCAGAGTTGATGCCGCAATAGCAGAAATTGTTGAGATATTAATAGTAGAAGACATATCAGCACCTGTTCCGCAGCTGTCTGTAATAAATTCTTCCGTGATTACCCTTCTGGAATACTTCCTCATTGAAGATACAAAATAAAAAAGTTCTTCAGCAGAAATTTCTTTATTATTGGTAGAGTTAAGAAAATCCAGAACCTGAACTTCATTGAGACTATTATTTGCGGCAATATAATCAATTGCGCTTTCTACATCTTCCCGATTTAAGTCCTGCCTTCTTAATAGTTTTTCTGTAATATTTTGAAGTTCATTCATAGCCTAATTATACTCCAATATGATTTTGATTGCAGGGGATTTTTGTTTTTACTATAATTGACATGCAAATAAGAAAGGAAAGAGACTATGAAAAAATCAATTAAAGATTTAGGTGACATCAAAGGTAAAAAAGCTCTTGTAAGAGTTGATGTTAACGTACCTCTTGATGAAAACAAAAATGTTACTGATGATACCCGTATTCAGGCAATCGTTCCTACAGTAAACGCTTTGACCGAAAAGGGTGCTAAAGTTATTCTTATGGCTCACTTAGGCAGACCGAAAGGCGAAAGAAATATGGAATTTTCTCTTGCTCCGGTTGCTAAATATATGTCTAAAGTTTTTGGACAAGAAATTGTATTTATTCCGTCAGTTGAAGAAGCTCCGGCTTATGTAGAAAAATTACAGGACGGACAAATTGCTTTATTAGAAAATATTCGTTTCTATAAAGCAGAAGAAGCAAAAGACGACGATATGACTTTTGCTCAAGAGCTTGCTAAACTCGGTGATTTCTATGTAAATGACGCTTTCGGCGCAGCTCACAGAAACCACACTTCTACAGCTAAATTGGCTAAAATCCTTAAACCGGCTGTTTCAGGTTTGTTAATGGAAAAAGAAATCAGATGCTTATCTCAAGCTCTTGATAATCCGACAAGACCGTTCACTGCAGTTGTAGGCGGTGCTAAAGTTTCTTCTAAAATCGGTGTTTTAGAAAACTTGCTTGATAAAGTTGATAATATGATAATCGGCGGCGGCATGGCTTACACTTTCGTTAAAGCTAACGGCGGCAAAATCGGTAACTCAATCTGCGAAGACGACCAGCTTGATGTAGCTAAAGCTATTGAAAATAAAGCTGCCGAAAAGGGTGTTAAACTCGTTATGGCAACTGATGTTCTTGTTACTGATGATTTCTCAGGCAACGGAACAAATAAATTCGTTAAGATTACTGAAATCCCTGACGGGTTTGAAGGTGTTGATGCAGGTCCTGATTCAAGAAAGGCTTTTGCTGATGTAATTAAATCATCAAAAACAATTCTTATGAACGGTCCTGTAGGCGCATTTGAAAATCCTAAATTTGCAGAAGGTACAAAAGCTGTTTTAGATGCTATTGTTGAAGCTACTAAAAACGGTGCAGTATCAGTTATCGGCGGCGGAGATTCAGTTTCTGCAGCTAAGAAATTCTGCAAAGCAGAAGA
>CALUTN010000009.1 GCA_944323665.1 Candidatus Gastranaerophilales bacterium
TCTATTAAGTCCTTTGTAATAGTAGACTTCCCGCTCGCCGTTTCTCCCGCAATACCTATTGACGCAGGCATCTGAATCTTACCTGAAATATATGCCGCAATTTTCTTTATCACAAAGGGATTATAGTCCAACAAAACCGAATCCGGTGTATGAAGTTCTTTTTCAAAAATCCTGTGTAAATAAAGCTCAATCTCATCACATCTTGATAGTGGTTTGGTTATATATTGTGATTTAGTTGATATATTTGAATTATTAACTATATTCTGTAACATAAAAACTATTCTCAGTTTTCCTTTGTTCTATTATACACTATTCAACACAAAAAAAAAGTTTTTTTTGCGGGGGTTAATAGAATCTTTACAATTGGAAATAAACCCGTAAAATTGTGAAAATCGAGATAAGACGAAACTTTACAATTAGGTATAAAACTGTTTTTTTGGTAAAATACATCTGGGAGTATTTTATGACAGATAAAAAAACTTTGGTATTAATAGATGGTCATGCACTTGCATACAGGCAATATTTTGCACTTGAAAGAACCGGAATGAAGAATTCAGAAAACGAGCCTACCTGGGCTGTATATGGCTTCTTTAAATCAGTATTTGACCTCCTTTCCAAAATAAAACCCGATTTTATTGCAGTTGCTTTTGATGTCGGCAGACATACTTTTCGTACAGATAAATTTGAAGAATATAAGGCAAACCGAGACGCCATGCCGGATACATTAAGATGCCAAATTTCTACAATTGTAGAAGGGCTGGAAGCTTTTGACATTCCTATTTATACAAAAGAAGGATTTGAAGCTGACGATATCATAGGAACTATCTCCAAGATTGCCTCTGAAAGCGGGAATAATACTCTCATTCTAACAGGAGATCAAGACAGTTTTCAGCTTGTAGATAAAGAAGGGCTGGTTAAAGTTCTTATCCCGTCAAAGGGAGAATTGGTTGAGTATAATTGGGATAAAGTATACGAAAAATTGGGTGTTTATCCAAATCAAGTAACAGATTACAAAGGTTTGAGAGGAGATACTTCCGATAACATTCCCGGAATTAAAGGTATCGGTGAAAAAACGGCTCAAAAGCTTTTAAGCAGATATCCGCACTTGGAAGAACTGCTGGCAGACTGCGAAAATATTCCTGAAAAAGCCGTTAAAGAAAAAATTTGCACCCAAAAAGATATAGCTATTTTGTCTAAGGAATTAGCTACTATTATAAGAGAAGTCGATATTGACTTTGATATAAAAACTGCAAGTGTTACACTTCCGCAGATGACAAAAGTTTCTGCATTTCTAAGGAAAATGCAGTTTTATACATTTATTAAAAACATTGACAAAATTCTGGCATCATTTAATTCCGAAACAGTCTCCACCGGCGAAAATTTAAGTCTTTTTTCACCGCAAAAACAGGTTGGAGATGTCATTCAGCAAAATATCTTTACTCAGGCAATTAAAGACACCGTGCAAGATAGTGAGCTTGAATATAGCATTGTCAATATAGAAAGTTTGCCGGCAGCTCTCGAAGATATTAGAAATGCTGAGCGTATCGGTATCAGATATTATTCAAAAGATGAAATTATTGACCATATAGCAATTTCAGCCAAAAAAAATTACTACTTTGGGAAAAACTTTATAGAACCGCTAAAACCTATTATTGAAGATAAAAACATAAAAAAAATTGCTTATGATGCAAAATCAGAGTACCATTTACTTTTAAATAACGGCTTTTCGCCTAAAGGACTTGAGTATGATGTTTTATTAGCCAGTTATGTTAAAGACCCAAATAGGAAACACACTATTGAAGCTCAGGCTTTGGTCTTTTTAAATCATATACTTTCACACCAGAATGAGGGAGAAAAATTCTGCTGCGATGAAGCTTCTACTATTCTTAAATTATATGATTATTGGAAAAATAATCTTGATGAAAAGGAAAGTAAACTGGTATCTGATATAGAACTCCCGCTCACCGTTGTTCTGGCTAAAATGGAACACACAGGAGTTGCAATTGATATTAACTACTTAAAGGAGCTTTCTGATTTTATGACAGAAAGACTTGCAGAGCTTGAAGACATAATATATCAGCTTGCAGGCGCTCCTTTCAATATCAATTCACCAAAACAAGTAGCAGAAGTGTTATTTGATAAATTAGAGCTAAAATCTAAAAAGAAAAAGTCCCGCTCTACAAGTGCGGAGGTTTTAGAAGAATTGGCTTCTGAATACGAAATATGTGACTACATACTTCAACACAGAAAATTCTCAAAACTTAAATCAACATACACTGATGCTCTGCCGGCACTTATCAGCAAGCGGGACGGAAGAATCCATACAACCTATAACCAAGCGCTGACTGTCACAGGACGGTTATCTTCTTCCAATCCGAATTTACAAAACATTCCGATAAGGACAGAAGAGGGTAATAAAATCCGCGCTGCGTTCTGCGCAGAAGACAGAGAAAATTATCTTATCCTCTCTGCTGATTACTCCCAAATTGAACTGCGCCTGTTAGCACATGTTTCCGGAGATGAAAACCTTATTCATGCGTTTACATCAGGCGAAGATGTTCATACAATGACAGCTTCAAAAGTCTTTGGAGTCCCTTTGAACGAAGTTACCAAAGAAATGAGAAGAAAAGCCAAAGCTGTTAACTTTGGAATAGTTTATGGTCAATCAAAATACGGACTTGCCAAAAGCATTGGAATTTCAAATAACGAAGCTCAAGAATTTATAGACAAATATTTTGAACACTACCCGGGTGTAAAAAATTACATGAACTATGAAATAGATTTTGTAAACAAACACGGATTCGTTGAAACAATCTTTGGAAGAAAACGTTACCTGGCGTCAGAACTTCTGAGCCCAAATTTCCAGATAAGAGAATTTGCTCAGAGAGCCGCTATTAACCAGCCTTTACAGGGTACTGCCGCAGATTTAATAAAAATGGCAATGATAGATGTTGAAAATCGGCTTGAAAAGAAAAATCTGAAAACAAAAATGATAATGCAGGTTCACGATGAACTTGTATTTGAAGTGCCTAAAGATGAGTTAGAAGAAGTTAAATCTATCGTTAAAACCGCTATGGAACTTAATCAGCCGCTCAAAGTTCCTCTGATAATTGATTTCAATTGCGGAACTTCATGGAAAGAGGGGTAAATAAAAAGGGAGTTAACTCCCTTTTTCTAATTACTTCTGAAAATCTTCATAATATTATTGTATTCTTCTATATTATTTTCCTTTTTATACAACTCTGCAGCCTTTCTTAAGCACTCAAGAGACTTTTCATTATTACCGGTAATACCGTACGCCACACCTAAATACCTGTAAGCTTCTGCAGATGAATGACCTGCCTTGAGATAACTTTCATAGTCATTTATTGCCTGCTGCGGTTTAGATGATGCAAGATAGGCATAGGCTCTATCCTTATAGTAAACACTCTTTTTCTTATCTTTTAATACAACATTGTAATCCTTTATTGCAGATTCGTAGTCTTTAGTTATCATATTTACCTGTGCACGATTCAATGCACCTGAAACATTATCAGGATCATTTTGCATGAGATTATTAAGAGCATCTAAAGCTTTATCTACCTGCCCCTCGTAAATATATACTGTTGCAAGACCATTATACGGTGTTACATACTTTGGATTTAAACTTATTGCTTTCCTGTAATCATTTAATGCCAAATCATACTTCTTTAAAGCAAGATATGCATTTCCCCTATTATTGTAAAAATCCGCATTATTCGGATACTTTTTTATACAAGTATCGTATAAAGATATAACACCTGCGTAATCTTTATTTTTTAATAAAGAAATTGTGACAGTATCAAGAGTTTTTATACTACAAGACAAATTATCTGATGCATATGCATTTCCGGTTAAATTACTAAAAAATGTAAACAATGCTGCAATAATATATATATTTTTTTTCATATACGACTCCTTCTCTATTCATATCTTAAAGCATCAATCGGATTAAGTAAAGAAGCTTTGTATGCCGGATAATAGCCAAAGCCTACCCCGACAAGTCCAGAAAACCCGAGAGATAATATTATTGAAAATATAGAAATTGATATTGTCATAGTAGGAGCAAAAACGGTAATTAAATTTGCACCTAAAATACCCACAGCAACCCCGATTAGACCGCCTATCATAGATAATAAAAATGATTCAATTAAAAACTGCCAGCGAATATCTTCCACTTGGGCACCAATAGCCATTCTTATACCTATCTCTTTAGTCCTTTCAGTAACGGAAACAAGCATAATATTCATAATTCCTATACCGCCTACAAGAAGCGAAACCGACGCAATTGATGCAAGAAGAATTGCAAAAGTTTGAACAGTTGATTTCATTTTTTCTTGAAATTCTGCCGAATTTCTTATTTCAAAATCATTTTCTTGATTCTTTCCTATATTGTGTCTGGCTATAAGTATTTCGTTAATATCCTCAATAGTCTCCTTAAGACTATCTGTATCATAACCTTTTACCAGAATCATATTAACAGTACCCGGGAAATCAGTACCAAAAACCTTCTTTTGCGCAGTAGTAATCGGAATCATAATCAAATCATCCTGGTCAAAAGGTCCTGATTGTCCTTTACTTTTAAGAGTACCGATAACCTTAAACGGAATATTTCCAACCCTTATCTGTTTATTTACGGGATCAACATCCCCGAATAATTCTGTTGCAACAGTAGAGCCTATTAAAGTTACTTTAGCACTGTTTTGTAAATCTTCAGGTATAAATTTTCTGCCAGATTCTATTTCATAGTTTTTTATATATAAATATGCCGGCTCAACTCCATAAACTGTAGTTGACCAGTTTTGATTCCCGTAGGTCAGCTGCTGAGTTTCGGAAGAGGCAGTCGATATTGCGTCCACTCCGCGAGCCATTTTCCTTATTGCAATAGCATCTTTTGATGTGAGAGAAGGTTTTGTTCCCATTCCCATGTGCACCCCGCCGGATTTAGCAGAAGCAGAGCGGATAGTCAGAATATTAGTCCCCATAGATTCCATATTCTTAGTAACCTGCTCACTTGCGCCTTGTCCCACTGCAAGCATTATAATTACGGCACTTACACCTATAATCACCCCAAGGCTGGTGAGCGCAGAGCGTAATTTGTTTACCCTGAGCGAGTTTATAGCCATTTTTAACGTAGATTTAAAATCTATCACAAAAACCTCTCTCTATATTACTAGGGATGGCAAACTATACACTACCTTTGCTGCCGCCCGCTAACAGGTTATCACAAATATTAGTCTGAGGCACATAATCATACTCAGGCATTGTAATCTTATTAATAATTTTCGAACGTTTTTTACGGAAAAGCATATCAATAAAAGCTTCTAAACGAGTGACAAATCCGGCTTCACCGGTGTGTTCATCAATTGTGAGAGAAAGCAGAGGTTTTCCTGCTTCTTTTGCTTTTCTTGTTATACTTTCTATCATTAATGAATCCGGACCGCAGCCAAAAGCGTTCAAAGTAATTATGCCGTCTATTTTATTGTCTTTTAAATAGTGTCCGGCGGTTCCTGTCATCTCATATTCATTCGCCCAATAACGATGCTGTCCTAAAGAAGCAATACCTTCTTCCATCTGTTCATCAGTCAACTGAAGAGATGTAAAAATTTTTACATCCATTTTCTCGAGTTTATCAAATATTTTCATACAAGCTCTATCATCATAGATATTATATCCATGAGAGACAAGAGCTACATTTATCGGAGAAGAATTTGTTGAACTTTCAATAAATACTTTTCCTTGAAGAGCATAGTTAATAGCTTTTTTATAACTCATTCCGGCTCTCATCATAACAAGGAAGTTATTATAAACTTTCCACCCTTGCTTTGAAGCTTTCTTTATAGTTTCAAAATCAGTTATTCCAAAAGGTTTAACTGCCTCCTGC
Source organism: Candidatus Gastranaerophilales bacterium (assembly GCA_944323665.1). Classification (GTDB taxonomy): domain Bacteria; phylum Cyanobacteriota; class Vampirovibrionia; order Gastranaerophilales; family Gastranaerophilaceae; genus CAG-196. The sequence goes on from CALUTN010000009.1 coordinate 5,903, forward strand.
AAGAAAGAATAAAGTCCCTGATTTTTAGCGGACTTATCTAAAGTTGCTTCAATTATTCTAAAATCACCTTTAACAACATTTCTTACTAAATCCGGCAGCCCTCTGATTTTAGAACAATTATAAATCTTTGGAGCAACCGACTGCAGAGAAGGAACAAAAATATTTTTTACTCCTTTTTTCAGGAGGTTGAGGATATGTCCGAGATAAATTTTTATAGGCAGACAAGTCTCAGTAACAACAAGGGCAGACCCTTCAGACATAGTTTGCTTTGTAGTAGGATCTGATAAAATTATTTTGAACCCGAGACTGCTGAAAAATCCGTACCAAAAGGGATAATTACTATAAAAAGACATTCCTCTAGGGATACCAATAACCAGTTCCTGTGTATTTTCCGCTGTCATATATAAATACTTCCTTAAAATTCGTAATACAAACCTTATACTACCTCAAAAGAAGATTTTTGTCACTAAAAATTGCAAAATTGTTAAGCTATTGATATAATCAAGTAATGAAGATTTTGGGAATAGACCCCGGCATGGCTATTGTTGGGTACGGAATGATAGAGATAAAAGCCGGAGATGAGGGGATAAAATTAATAACTTCCGGTTCAATTCAAACAGATAAAACGCTTACTGACTCCAAGCGCTTATTAGAAATATCCGGAGATTTGGCGCAAATTTTAGAGATGTACAAACCTGACTGCGCCTCGGTCGAAAAGTTGTTTTTCTTTAAGAACCAAAAAACGGTAATTCCTGTAGCCGAAGCCCGGGGAGTTATACTGGCTGTATTAGAAAAATATAGTATTCCAACCTATGAATATACCCCAATGGAGGTTAAACAGGTTCTTACGGGATATGGCAGAGCAGAAAAAAAGGAAGTTGAACAGATGGTAAAACTGGCTCTTGAAACGGAAAACCTGCCAAAGCTTGATGATACCGTCGATGCAATTGCAATTGCGATTTGTCACTCAAGAAGTGTTTAATTTTATAAAAATAGCGGAGGCGGGTTGTTTCACAACCCGCCTCCGCTGAAATCTATATAGAGTTCTGTATTTTCTACGTGTGTAGCCTCTGAGCCCAATACCGATAATGTATTTGACTTTAAGGAGTACTTGGAGTAGATAATTCGTCTTGTGATTTGACTATCGTACTCCGTTCCTTTTCTACGTGCGTAGCACCTGAGGGCTATTTTAACTCGGAAACTCTACCGAGAGGCGACTTATAGATTTTATTCAATCTTGTAGATTTGACCTCTAAGCCGAACCCTTTTCTACGTGCGTAGCACTAGTCGTCAGCGTGACCTGCAGTACCTAATACATCTCTCATTTTGTGCATAACCATTTCTTTAACAGCGGTTCTGCCCGGTCCCATGTATTCACGAGGGTCGAATTTTTCAGGGTGTTCAATAAAGAACTCTCTGATAGTAGCAGTCATAGCTAATCTCAAGTCTGTATCGATATTAATTTTAGCAACACCGTGTTTAGAAGCATAGTTAAGCATTTCTTCAGGAACACCTTGAGCGTCAGGTAATTTTCCACCGAACTGATTGCACTTAGCAACAAATTCTTTAGGAACTGAAGATGAACCGTGAAGAACGAGCGGATAATCATATCCAACAACTTCATTAACAGCTTTCTTAATTTCAGCGAGTCTTTCAAAGTCTAATTTAGCTTCGCCTTTGAACTTATAAGCGCCGTGAGAAGTACCGATAGCAACAGCTAAAGAATCGCAGCCGGTTTCTCTAACGAATCTTGCAGCTTCTTCAGGGTCTGTATAAGTTGAATCTTTTGCATGAACTTTAACATCATCTTCAACACCTGCTAACTTACCTAATTCAGCTTCAACTGAAACGCCTCTTGCGTGAGCATAATCTACAACTTGTTTAGTAAGAGCGATGTTTTCTTCAAGCGGGAATCTGCTTCCGTCAATCATAACAGAAGAGAAACCACCGTCGATACAAGCTTTACAAATTTCAAAATCAGCACCGTGGTCTAAGTGAAGAGCAATAGGTACTGTTGTAGTAGCTAAAGCAGCTTCAACAAGCTTGATTAAATAAGTTTGGTTAGCATATTTTCTTGCGCCTGCTGAAACCTGTAGAATAATAGGTGATCTTGTTTCTTCAGCAGCTTCTGCTATAGCCTGGAGGATTTCCATGTTGTTAACATTGTAAGCACCGATAGCATAACCGCCGGCTAAAGCTTTTTTGAACATCTCTTGTGTTCCAACTAATTTTCTTTCACTCATCTGAGTTCTCCTTCTTTTTCTGTAAAAATTATTTTACGCTTTAAAATTACATCAAAAATAAGAGATTTTCAAGAGCGGTGATTACGGCATAAAATATTCTTATGATATAATTTCCTTATGAGAAAGAAAATTTTAATTATAGGCAATTCTGCCAATGCGTATGCACTCGCTAAAAAATTATCAGAGAAACACGATATATATATTGCACCGGGGAATGACACGCTGAAAGAGTTTGCAGTATGTGTTGATATTAGAGAAAACAAGGTCAAAGAACTATTAGAATTTGCTGTAGAAAACGGAATAGATTTGACTGTTTCATGTTCAAGAGAGTCCATACAGAATAATATTACAGAAATTTTCAGCAGCAATAATCAGCAGATATTTTCTCCTGCAAAGGAGGCTGCATCTATTGTCTATGATAAAGCTTTGATGAAAAAAGTTTTGTATAAGCTGCGTATTCCAACCCCAAAATTCGGAATATTTGAAAAGCAAAATCTTGCTATGGATTATATAAAGAACTTGAAGAATCCTTTTGTAATTAAAACAAACGATAAATCCAGCGCCGTTATACTGACTTCACCAAAGTCAGCAAAAATTATTTCAGATTCACTTTTCACGACAAAAAGCGGAAAAGTAATTATAGAAGACTATGTATGGGGAACCCCATTTTCATTTTATACTCTGACAGACGGTTACAAAGCGCTTCCGTTTGGGTCTTCTATTATATATAAACATTCTCTTGAAGGAGAAGGCGGGCAGCTTACTTCCGGCATGGGAGCTTGTTCTCCGAATTATAAACTCTCTATAGAGCAAGAATATTTTCTCATGGATAACGTGGTTTATCCGGCGTTAGATTATCTGGAAATAGAAGGAACTCCATATATTGGTATATTGGGCGTAAACGGTATTATTACAGATGACGGCAAGATATCAGTCCTGGGGTTTGAATCATTCATGCAGGATTGCGACTGTGCATCTGTGCTTTCACTGGTTGACAACGATTTATACAAGCTATTTGAATCCTGTATAATAGGCTCATTTAGCGATGAAGTGGATTTTATAGCTCAGAAAGATAGTTTTTCAGCTTCTCTGGTCTTAGTTTGCAAAAATAAAGAAAATAATGAAAATGTTATTAGCGGGATTGATAGGGCAATTGAAGACTCTGAGATTTCCTTCTTTCCGTCCGTAAGAAAAAACAAATATCTTGAATACGAAGCAGCAACCGGGTCTGTTATGGTTATTACATCCGGCGGAAGAACAGTCACATCTGCTGTTAATAAAGTATATGAAGAAGTTTCCGAAATCAAATTTAACGGTTTATATTACAGGAAAGATATATGTTCTTCGCCGTCAGCCGAAATTTAATTTCGTAATAAAACTTTACAAACTCTTAACAAGAAGGCAATTATTTTTTTCATAAATACTTTATATATATGCAAGGCACAAAGAATATAAATAAAGTATTAGAGTATAAAAGGAGCACAACATGGCTAGAGTTTTGATTTCAATGCCTGAAAGTTTCTTAGGCAAAATTGATGAAGTAGCGGATTTAGAAAGCAGATCCAGATCTGAATTAATCAGAGAGGCTCTCAGAAGCTACATCACACGCAGTCAGGTAAGAAAAAGCGGTCTGGCAGATAAAAATGCCAGAATCCTAGAGGCGCTGCTGGATTAGTAGGCGGGGGAAGTTTGAGATGGGAATCCCGGATTAACAAAATACGAGGAAACATAGAGATAAAGAGAAAAAACAACCATTGGAATTCTGTATTTAAAGAATTCCTTTTTTTTATTTTATATTGGATAATATTACTTTAATTTGCGGGATAATTTGTTCTATATCCGAATCATTTTTGATAATATAAGAACATTTGCATATTTTATTTGATTCAGGGAGCTGAGATCTAATTCTTTTTAAGGCATCTTCTTCAGTCAAGTTATTTCGGAGCATAAGTCTCTTCAGCCGCAAGCTTTCCGGTGCTGATACAAATATAATCTTATCAAAAATATCTTCAAAACCTGCCTCAAACATCAGCGGCACAGATACAAACACTGCTTTCTTATTTTGACCGGAATTAAGAATATTCAATATCTCTTGCTTAACTTTCGGGTGAATTATTGATTCAAGCTTCTTTAGTTTGTTATTATCGGAAAAGACTATTGAAGCGATTATCTTTCTGTCAATTTGACCATTCGTTATTACATCTTCTTCAGAAAAAATCTTCACAATATCGGATTTAGCTTCATTTAAAATTCTATGTGTCATTTCATCGGCGTCAAAGACATCATAGCCGAATTCTTTTATAATATTTTCGACTGTTGATTTTCCTGAAGCGATATTTCCTGTGATGCCTATTTTGAGCATTCTTTATCCTTTTCCAATTTAGAAAGATATATTTTCAGCTCTTTAATCTGTTTAGGTTTAAGAGGTTTTATCTGTCCCCGTTTAAGCCCCTCAATGGTTATGGTTGCATGCTGGATTCTCTTAAGCGATACCACTTCAAACCCGAGTTTTGCAAACATCTTTCTTATTTGTCGGTTTATTCCCTGATAGAGAGTAACTCTTAGGGTTGAAGATTTTGCCGTTATTTCAAGCGGAAAAACTTCTGCATAGGCTGTTCTCTTTTCACCGGAGTCAGTTTCTATTTCAATACCGTTAAACATTTGCTCTCCGTCTTCCGGGGTGATTTTGCCATTAATTTGGACAAGATAAATTTTAGGAACTTTTACTGAGGGGTGAGTCATTTGATTTACAAGTTCACCATCATTAGTCATAATAATCAAACCTGTTGAATCTTTATCAAGCCTACCAACCGGTTTCAAATATTTCAACTCCGGCGGAATTACATCATAAATGGTTTTTCTGCCTTTTTCATCATCTGATGTGGTAATATAGCCGGCAGGCTTATAAAAACGGTAGTAATCAAGCTTTTGCGGCTTAATAATCTTACCTGATACAGAAACTTTGTCCTTAGAACCAACTTGAAAGCCCAATTCCGTAACAATTTTCCCGTTGACAGAAACCTTACCTGATTCTATAAGGTCGTCAGCGCTGCGTCTTGAACAAAGCCCGGATGATGCTATAAATTTGTTTAATCTTTGCATAGAATCAAAACCTATCTAGACAAGGCATTCAGAGTTGAAAGCATTTTTAATAACATCAGGAAGTCTTCTGTGAAGAGAACCGTCATTGTGAATAGCTACAACTTCAAATTCAGCCTGCAAAAAGAGTTTTCCTGTTGACTGATTCTTAATAGTCTGTTCAAATACAATCGTAACGGGAGTTAATTTCTTAATACTTGTCTCTATAAGCACAATGTCATTAAGCTTTCCTGATGACTTATAGCGGATATTCATATTTGTAACAGGAAGAACTATATCTTGCTTCTCTAACTCCAGCATATTAAGCCCGTATTTTTCACAAAGTTCAACCCTGCCCATTTCAAGCCATCTGAGATACGAGCCGTGCCAAACAACACCAAAAGCGTCAGTATCGGAATAATAAACTTTTTGTATTAATTCATCCTTCATAACTTCATTCTAGCACAAAAGTATTTTTATAGTATTATTGTAAAAAAAGGAGGTGCTATATGAAGTTTTTGCATACTATGATTAGGGTTAAAGATATTGAAAAATCGTTAAAATTTTATACAGAAGTTCTTGATATGGAACTTGACCACGAAAAAAGACTTGAAGACTGCACTCTTTATTTCTTGAATGATAAAGAAAAAACATGCCAGATTGAATTAACATACAATGATGAAACACCTTCTGCCGGATACGCAGTTGGGACAGGATTCGGACATTTTGGGTTTGCTGTTGCCTCATTAGATGAATTTACAAAAAAAATAGAGAAGCTGGGATATACTTACCTCTACCCGCCGTTTGACTTAAACGGAAAAGGATCAAGAATCGCGTTTATACAAGACCCGGACGGATACGAAATAGAGTTGATTGAAAAAGTTGTCTGGTAACAAAAACCTGCTTTAAATATTCTCATACCGTAAAAGCCGGAATAATTAATCATACTCAAGTTGAAAACCAACTTGACATTTCAACTTGATATCTTATTATAGAATAGTGGCTGATGGGACGTCGCCAAGTGGTAAGGCAGCGGGTTTTGGTCCCGCCATTCCGGAGGTTCGAATCCTTCCGTCCCAGCCATTTTTTTGTTTTTTATCAACCTTAGCGGTATCGTCTAGTGGTTAGGACGGGAGATTCTCATTCTCCAAACAGGGGTTCAATTCCCCTTACCGCCGTTTACTTTTTCTTTACTAAAAAGAAAAAGTAAACAAAAAGAAAAGAACATATTATCGGCAGACATACATCAATACTACAGGCTAAAATAGCTACCTCCGAGTCAGCCTCTAAGATTTGATTCCAAGATTATTGTAAAAACAAGGCGAAGACTTGTTCAGGGGTTCAGGGGTTCAGCGTGAGCGAGCAGAGGCTGGAGAGATTTGCAAAAGAATTTTCGTCGTCAGACAGTGACTCAACTCAAGTTTTGCACCGGGTCTGACTCTTTAATCAGAATTTTCAAATCAGTGCATTGCTCTGTGGCCGGGTTCGCCCCTCACAGGAAACGTAAAAAATTATAACTTTACCGCCGATTTCCTCTTATTTTATGTAAAGTTTTATCACCAATTTACTTTACAAAGACTCTTTTCTTTATCATAATAGAAGAGGAATTAGGATTATTTTTTTGGGTTTGTATGCATAGTATAGAAAAAGCTATAAACATCGTTATACCTATGGCCGGAGCCGGAAGCAGATTTACGGTTGCAGGATATGATTTGCCAAAACCTTTTATTGAATTTAATAACAAAATGATGATTGAACATGTGCTTGATTCATTTAAAAATATCCCGGCAAACTTTATCCTTATTTTGCAAGAAATATTTTTAAATGAGCAACAAAGGCAGCTCGAAAAACTTCGTAAAAATATAAATTTAGAATTTATTACCGTACCCAAACTAACAATGGGAGCAGCCATTACAGCGCTGGCAGCACACAAAGCGATTAATCCCGATTATGACATAATTTTTGCAGATTCGGACAACATCTTTAATCCGGAAGATATAAACAGTTTTATAACCTATGTCAGAGATAAAAAACTTGACGGAGCTATGCTTACCATAGATTCCGACAGTCCCTGTTACTCTTATGCAAAAGTTGATAATGAAGGCTTTTTGATTGAGACAAAGGAAAAGGAAGTCATTTCAAACCACGCTATTTGCGGAGTATATTACTTTAAGAATCTTGAACAGTTCAAAGATGCGGTTATTGACTTGATTGTATGCAACGACCTTTCCAAAGGCGAATTTTATATGTCAAATGTATACAACCATCTAAAAAGATTTACGTCTAAAATCGGGGTTTATGATATAAAAAGTTTTAATTGTGTAGGCACCCCGGAACAACTTGCTGAATATGTTAAAGGAGAGAGTCTTGCAGGAGTTTAATAATATATTACTATTCGGCGGTGAGACTAAGAATGAGAATATGCCTGTCGGGTTTTATTCATCACTTGCGATGCTTCCTTTGAGGGGAAAACCTGTTATCTGGTGGCAGCTGGATAATTTGAGAAATAAAGGTATAAACAAATTTATTATTGCGGTTTGCAACAATAATACTAAACTTATTAATTATATAAAGAATTACTTGAGCCAGACTTTTGATATCAAACTTGTTCCGGTAAACAGCAAAAAGAACATCTTAAGTTCGATGAAATACTCTCTGCAAAAAGCGGACATAAACCTGCCGACAAGAATTATTCTCGGAGATACCCTGATTCCGGACAGTATTGATGAACAGACAGATATCCTTTATACGTCAAAAGCGGTAACAACTTCAGAAAACTGGTGTTTGGCAGAAAGAGATATATCAGATAATGTTATAGGATATTATGATAAAGAGAGGAATATAAGCCTTGAGGACAAAGAAGCACTTGTCGGCTATTACGCATTTTCAAATACCAGATATTTATTAAACTGCTGCATAAAAGCGAGATTAATTCTAAAGAAAGAGATTTCAACAGCACTTGTTATGTATCAGCAGAAGTATAATTTAAAAGCAAAACTTATTGATGACTGGTACGATTTGGGACACACCTCCGGACTTATAAAAGCTAAGAATATATTGTTTAACGCAAGGAGTTTTAATTCAATATCCGTCGACACTTCAATGGGAATACTGTGCAAAACAAGTACAAAAATTCAAAAGCTTGAGGATGAAGCCTTCTGGTATAATAATCTGCCGGAAGATTTAAAAATTCTTGCACCGAGGTTAATCAACTTCTCAAAAGATGATAAAACCGCAGCTTTGACTCAAGAACTATACGGTTATCCGTCGCTGCAGGAACTGTATATTTCCGGAGAAGTCAATATTGAGGACTGGAGCTATATTTTAGAAAGACTGTTTGAACTGCATAAAAAACTGGAAGAACATAAAAGTCCGTACGATAAAAAAACTCTTGAATGGCTCTATTTGGACAAAACAAGAGAAAGGATGCTAGAACTTAAGAAAAATTCTTACTGGAAAGATTTACTGGAACAGGAATTTATATACATAAACGGGCACAAATACAGAGGAATACAATCGCTATTTTCGGAGATAGAAGGTTTTATCAATGATAATTTACTTGAACAGAGGGAATTGACAATAATTCACGGGGATTATTGTTTTTCAAATATTCTTTTTGACTCAAGCAATTACGTCTTTAAGCTTATTGACCCGAGAGGCCGGTTAAACGCAGAGGCAACTATCTACGGAGATGCCAAATACGATATTGCTAAACTCCGCCACAGCGTGTGCGGACTCTATGACTTTATAGTACACGGCATGTTTAATATTATAGATTCCGGAAATACATTTGAGCTGAGTATACTTACTTCAACGGATTATTCTGTGTTGGAGAATGTTTTTGATAAAATGTGTATTAAAAACGGATTTAAACCGGCTGAGATAAAATTTATAGAAGGGCTTCTGTTCTTATCAATGATACCGCTACATGGTGATGATTTTAACAGACAAAAAGCTTTCTTTGTTAAATCGATTGAGTTGCTTAATAAAGTTTTAAATAAGGATAACTAGATGGAAGAAAAGAAATTAAGAATATGTATTGATTTAGATGGAACTATCTGCACAATAAAAAAGCCGGATGAAACTTATGCAGATGTAAAAGTAATGCCCGGAGCAAAGGAATTTATTGACAGCCTGAAAGCAGATGGACATACGATAATTATAAATACTGCCCGCAATATGCAAACACAGGGGCATAATGTCGGCAAGGTTATTAAAAATGTCGGGAAAATTACCCTTGATTGGCTGGAAGAAAACGGAATCCAATACGACGAAATATTCTTTGGAAAGCCTAATGCCGATATAACAATCGACGACAGAGTGATAAAGTTTGACGGCTGGGGAAAAATGGATAAGTCTGATATAATCAAACAGGCAAAGGAGAGATAGAAGTAAACGAAAAGCCGAATCAATTCATACCAATATATGGCTCTGGGAGCCAAGTTTATCTAATAAAAATATAGAACTGAACGGGTACATTAATGGAAATAAATAAAAAAGATATAACGATAGTGCTTCAGGGATCCTGCATTGCAAAATATAATAATAGACTCTGCATAGAGCTGGCGGTGGAGAGTATTAGAAAGCAGATTCCCGAATGTAAAATAATTTTATCTACTTGGGAAAATGAAAAAGATTTTATACCGGAGGGGCTTCAGGTTGATAAAATTATCTACAACAATGATCCGGGATTCAAAACCCGTAATTGCAAACCTGACGGCAAGCCTAATAATGTAAACCGGCAGATTGTTTCCAGCATTAACGGGTTGAAAGCGGCAGAAACAACATACGCAATGAAAATGCGTACGGATTATGTAATGAAAAGTACGGGTTTTATCCAAAATTTCGGTATATATAATGATTTTGACAAAGAATATCAAATATTTGATAAGCGAATTATTTGTGTAACCCCTGGAACAAGAAAACCAAGGGCTAAAAACTTTAATTGTCCTTTTCATATTGCTGATCATACAACATTTGGTCTGACAAAAGACTTAATAAAATTATATGATATTCCTCTTGTAACTGACGAAGAATTTGACTGGTTTATGATTCACACGGATTTTATGCCGGAAACTAAGGCGCGAAATCGCTATAATGCTGAACAAAGTATATGGATAAATTGCCTGATAAAAAACGGGGTTGACGTCAAATGCGAATATTCAACGCATGTTAACGATGAAATTGCTGAGCAATCCGATAGATATCTTGTTAATAACTTTTATCCTATCTCATTTAAAAAGTATGGAATATACCCGCTAAAAAAATATTTACAGCCCAAAAATAATTTCAGAAACTATTGCGATTTTTATACAACTAATGAATGGTTACATTTATACAGAAAATATTGTAACAAATCAATGAAAGTTAGAAATTTTGATTTCGAAAAAATGATTACTAAAATTTGTATATACATAGAAGAAAGTAAATACCCCAAAATTATAAAGAGTTTATTTAAAATAATCAGAGGAGTCGTTTTTGATGCATAAAACAATAAATATTTTAGGTATAAAAATAAAAATTAAAGATAAAAAAGTAGAAATTGTAAAACCTCGTTATCACTCACAAGACGCCTTATACAAACTTGTAAAAGATTATAACTTTCAAACAATTTTAGACATAGGTAGCGGTGATGGACAACATTCTGAATACTTTAAACAACATGGGAAGATGGTTACATCGATTGATTATGGGGAATCTCCATATTTTGAACAAACCCCCGATAAAGACCAATTCATCATTGCTGATTTTATGAAATATGATTTCGGAAATATTAAATATGATGCTATCTGGTGTTCACATGTTTTAGAACACACGCTAAATCCTCATCTGTTTTTAATAAAGATAAATGAATTATTAAAAGATGATGGGATTCTAGCAATAACAGTTCCCTTTTTGAAACAACAAATAGTTGGCGGTCATATTAATCTGTATAATACAGGGATATTATTGTACCGCCTGGTGTTGGCTGGTTTTGATTGTTCTAATGCTATTGCAAAAAAATATCAATTTTCTAAAAACTTAATAAATGTCAGCATTATCTTGAAAAAAAAGAAAATTGATATTTTAAATGAATTAGGTTTTGATGCTGGTGATATTACAAAAATAAAAAAGTATCTTCCGCCTTTAATAAATTTTTATCCTTGGGTAAATGATGTTTCATTTGACGGAGATATAGAGAACATTAACTGGGTAGAATAAAATGACAAACAAATTTAAAGGAATCAGAAGGCAAATATATGATGCATAACATTGTAAAATTAGCTGATAAAATTGCGCATAAAATTAAATATAAAGTTTATGGTATTGATGTTAGAGGAAAGGTACCGTACAAAAAAACTCAATTTATTGTAAAAGGCAATTATAATACTATCACGGTTATAAAAAATGACCGCAAAATAAATATAAACTCTTTTAACTATAAGAAATATTTATCTGGAATTCAGCTATTAGTAAAAGGTAATAATAATAATATTACAATACACCTGCCAGCAAAATTTATTGAATCTAAAATTGTTGCTTCAGGTGATTGTAACGAAATAGAATTAAAAAAGACTAAATATAAATATGATTCATGTGTTATCAGGGCAATGCGAGGAGCCAAAATATTTATTGACGAAGATTTCTCAGATGCATGCGACTTTGATGTCTGTATATCAGGTAAGGATACATCCTTAAGCATTGGAAAAGACTGTATGTTTTCAGCAAGAATCCGAATTATTAATAATGACGGGCATCAAATACTTGACCAGGAAGGCAGAGTATTAAATAAACTACACAGCATAAAAATCGGCAATCATGTATGGGTTGGTATGGATGTAATGTTTTTAAAAAATGCTGAAATTCCGGACAATATAGTAATCGGTGCCCGCTCTTTGGTTAACAAGCCATTATCATTACCAAAAGATAGAAAACTCTCAAACGGTATAATTATAGCGGGAGTTCCTGCAAAAATAATTAAAGAAAATATTCAATGGAGAAGGGATGGTTTAAAATGAAATTGTTTAAAACAAAAAAAACTTCCTCCCATAATATTATAACAATTGCAGGTATTAAATTTAAATTTAAGAGACGCCTTTATTTAAATAAGGGTTATTTAAGAACATTATTAAACAGTCTTCAACCTGATAAGAAAAATTTCCTGTACTTAGAATATCCTTTTGGTAATTATGTTTATGATGAACTTGCAAAATACCATTTCAATAATATAAATATTATAAATTTTTCTTTGTTCAAATTATTCAATGTGGAAAATCGCTCCAAACTCACACATTTATACCTTGAACAGTCAAAAGAAATAAAAAAGATTATAAAAAAACATTTTTATAATCAACCTGTTAACGGGTTAATTGTTACGCTCGATTGGAAGAACCTGCAAAGAGAGGTTATTTCACACTTTAAAGCTATAAACATTCCATCTGTATGCATTATTCACGAAGGAGTTTTCCAGGATAGAGACGAATTTTATTTGGGAGAGATTCCCGTGTCAGATATAACGTTCGTTTGGGGTAATCTTCTCAGAGATATCTTCCTCGAACGGGGTTATAGTAACGAGCGGCTGAAGATTATCGGTTCTATTAAGCTTAATAGCTACAAATATTTTCGTCCAAAACTTTCCAAAAATGATTTTTTTAAAACCCTAAACCTTGACCCCGGTAAAAAAACTATGCTTTACTGCTGCCAGCTGTGCGATATGCAGTGGGGAGATCAAGATTATGCTTTAAAAATGCAGGAAAATATTATTAGAAGCCTGGCAAAAATAGCAGAAGAAAATGACATTAATCTCATTATCAGAAATGCCCCGGCAAGCCCGAATTTGATATTAAAAGATGAATTTGCTGCAGATATTGAAAGTTCAAATTTGTGCGCCATTGACGGAAAAGATATTAACAATCAAAGAAGAAGTGTTTATACTACCGAACCGGGAGATTGCATTTATTACAGCGATATAATAATCGGACTTAATACAACAATGCAGCTTGAAGCAAGCGTCTTAAACAAACCTGCAATTGTTGCCGCCCTCTTTGATTTTGACCCTAAGTGGCATAAAGAACTGGGACTGCCTATTTGTCATGATTATAATGAGCTGAAAAAATGTATATTAGAAAATATTAACAAAAATTGCAGTCTTATTGATAAAGATAAGAAAATCGATTTTTATAAAGATTATGGTTACTCGGATGACTTAAACTACAACCCGCTCGCTATGTTAGAAAAAGAACTAAATAAAATATAGAATTTAACAACTTAAATGTAATTTATAGAAAGGATGCTATGAAAAATTTCTTAAAAATGATATATTCCTATCGTGAACCGGATATTTATACAAGAGTGTGGACTATTTTGGGAATAAAAATCAAAAAAATTGATAAGTTCAAAAAATTAAAAGATGAAACTAATGCTAATCTTTTTAATTTATATCATAACTTGCAATATAATAATATCTTAAATAATAAAGATTTTACCCCTCAAAATATATACGAACGGCTAAGAGAGATAAAAAAGACTCCGAGGTATCTGCTCTCTGATAAAAATTCCTGCTATCTTGATATATTATTGGGTTGCGAACCGATTGAATTTAAAAACATTTTTGATATTGATAATGCTTACATTATCTGGGGTATACGCCCAGTAGAAAACCATAAAAAGACCCTCATTTTCGCTGAAAATACTAACAAACCCGTCATGATATGCGAAGACGGCTTTTTACGTTCTGCCGACACAGCAGCTAACAAAAAAGCCCCGCTAAAATTTAGAAAAGGTATCTCCTTTACTGTTGATGATTTGTCGTCATATTTTGATGCAACAAAAATTACAAGAATGGAGCAGATGCTTAATGACAAGAGCCTCATCATAACAGAGGAGCAGAAAGCACGTGCAAGAAAGTGCATTGACAGGCTGCTGGAAACCCATCTTACAAAATATAATCACCAGCCGATTTTCACACCCGAAATTGGCAGGAAAGGCAGGGAAAAAGTTCTTGTTGTAGACCAATCTTATGGAGATATGAGCGTTTTAAAAGGTCTGGCTGACGAAACAACATTTAAGACAATGCTTGAAACGGCGATTAAAGAAAATCCAGATGCCGATATTATTGTAAAAACACATCCAGATACCATGACAGGGAAAAAGGGCGGCTACTATACCGAACTAAAAGAACATGATAATATTTATCTCCAAAAAACACCAATTAACCCCCTCTCTCTGATTAAATATGTTGATAAAGTTTATGTTTGCTCTACACAGCTCGGATTTGAAGCATTAATGTGCGGGAAAGAAGTCCATACATTCGGAATGCCGTTTTATGCCGGCTGGGGGCTTACTGTTGATGCTCAAACCTGCAACAGACGACACAATACCAGAACCTTAGAAGAAATTTTCTATATCGCATACATAATGTACTCCTATTATGTAAATCCTAATACAAACAAGGTGTGCGAAATAGAAGATGCTATAGATTATTTACTAAAACTTAGAGAAGAATATAAAACGTATAAAAATAAAAAGTAAAACGGGGCTGTTATGAAGAATATAAAACAAGTTATTATCATGGGCGATATCTTACGGTATATGAACGGGCAAACTTATAATACCCCCTGGTTGTTTCCTATGTTTGAATACCTGATTAATACATTCTCTGATATCCCGGTTATCAAAATGCACAACGATGTTGCAAAAAATTTTGTAAAAGAGTTTTATTCAGCAATTAATATTCCAAAACAGAATCATTACTCTTGGATTTTCGTATACAATATGGAACCGAACGAAAATATCATTGCACTTACGGAAGAATATTTTAAAGATTCCTTAATTATTGCATTTGAACTTCATCCTGTTTTGCAAAAAGCTTTTGATTACTTAAACATGCCGTATATAAAACTCATGAGTCATCCCATAAGGTATATGAATGATATATTTTTAGGAATAACTTCCAGCAATAAAAATACCTTTGAAAGGATAAAGAAATACGAAATCCCTGAAAATTATTATTATAAATATGCAATGTTTCTAAAAGCTGAAGCAGGTGTAAAAGAACATTTAGGCAAACTTCAAATTCCGGCAGATACAGCGGTCTTTTTTGCTCAAACAAATAAAGACTGTTCTCTCATGAAAGGAGAAAAGGTTGTCAGCTTAATAGATTACAAAGACAGATTTGCAGATATCTGCAAAAAATATAGTAATGTATTTTATAAAATTCACCCGCTTGAATCCAATAAAAAAATAATCCGGTACGTAAAGTCGTTTAATAATGTAAAAATTCTTTACCCGAATGATATTAAACCTTATGACCTGCTGTCTAACGAGAATGTAAAAAAGTGTTATTCTATTTCATCAGGAGCCTTGTATGAGGCTAAGTATTTCGGAAAAGAAATTGAATACTTCCTGGGACAGCCGTTTATGTTCACAAACGATTATAAAACTGAAAATTACGACTTTAAAAACACTTTTGTTCCTGTTTATAAAGAAATCTGGTATCCGTCATTCTGGGCAGATATACTGCAAGACTATATCCCTTCTGAGAAACCGGTTCCCGCTGATATTACAGAAGAAAACCCCAGCCGTTTGAGACGAATTATAGGCTTAACCTGGGGATATGAAGATTTCAACTCTGTTGAATTAAGAAATTTTATCAAAAGAGTTGATAACAGATTCAAAAATAAAACTGTTTTGGGCGACAAAATTTTAAAATTCTTTGTTAATCTTATTCC
>CALUTN010000010.1 GCA_944323665.1 Candidatus Gastranaerophilales bacterium
ACCGTGTTTCATTGCAGCATTTTCTGCCGGCAAACCGAAACTGTCCCAGCCTATCGGATGAAGAACATTATAACCTTGAGCCTTTTTAAATCTTGCAATTACGTCAGTTATAGTATAGTTTCTAACATGGCCCATGTGCAATTTACCTGACGGGTATGGAAACATTGATAATGCGTAATATTTTGGTTTATCAATATTATCAGGCGTATGAAAAGCCTTTTTTTCTTCCCATGTATGTTGCCATCTTTTTTCTATTTCCTGCGGAAAATAACCTTCTTTCATTTATTCCTCCATGTATTATATATCTATATCTTCGTCAGTTTCATTGTTTTCAGTCGCTGCAACATTCTTTGATAATTTATCATTTAATTCTTGCAGGGTTAAAGATTTATCCATTTTTTTCAACGCGTTCAAAACTGCAATTTTGTAATCTGCATCGTCTCTATTTTTAGGATTATCCATAATTTCACCGATTTTTTGACCGAGAAGACCCATAATCACAACCGCCGGAACTAAAATCATTCCGGTAGCAATAATTGTATGCAAATCTATTGTTCCTATCTTTACTATGGAGATTGTTCCGATAACAAGTAATGTAATTGCAATGAAAATAGCTCTTATATTTTCTGTATAACCCATTATTTATTAAGATTCTCCATATCTTTTTTCATACAAAACTGAATCAGTGTCATTTTATCTATATTACTGAGGTTTACAAATCTTCCCGAAATTGTATAAATACCACTGTCTCCTTTTTCTACTCTGATAAGCTGATACTTACATTTAATATCACGTTCGTTACTTAGTTTAAGTGTAACTTTATATTCCTTTTCTATATCAATATTTTCTTTTGTACTGAGCTTCATTCCGCCGGCTGAAATATCCAGCGTGCGTGCATTATAAACAGTATTTTCATATATAAGTTCAATATCTTCTATAAATTTAACACGGGTAAACTTGCGTCTTTGCAAGAACCGGTGTTTAACAGGGTTGGCAATTGATATAACATTGTTTTCGAGGCTCTGTATATACGATTCAAAATACAAGTATCCGTTATCTGTAAGAGAGTAAAAATCGCAGATATGATTTTTTATTAACCCATCCGGCTTGTATTTCAGCTCCATTCTGAATCCCTCCATTGATACATCAATGACTTTCCCTTTATTAGAATTTTTAAAATCCTGAGGTACTATCGTTACCAGCTGGTCTTTTTTTATAAGTTCTCTCATTATAAAATCCTTTCTTTATCTTTTTGCCAATTCCAATTTTATCATACCAACCGATTTTACTTTAACATTCGGACTTATTTCATTATATGACATAATTGCAATTTGAGGATAGGTTCTTTCAACAAGTTTTCTAAATAAAAGTCTTATAGGTGACGAGCAAAGTATTACAGGCTGACTGCCGGTAGCCGTAATGGCTTTCTCAAGCTCTATATTCATCCTATCGAACAAAGTTCTTGTAAAAGCAGGATCAAGTGTTACGCTTTGTCCATCGGGACTTGCACCTTTAGCGATGGTATTTTCCACATCAGGAGATAGAGTTATTACGTACAATTCACCGGTATCCGCGAGATTTTGTTTACAAATATTTCTGGCAAGCGCTTGGCGAACATGTTCTGTTAGGAAATTTGGATTTTTATTAATTTTTGCCTGTAAGCTTATTGTTTCAAGAATAGTTTTCAAATCTCTTACTGCAACGCCTTCTTTAAGCAGATTTTGAATAACAATCTGGACATCTCCTATGGTAATATCCTTCATAATATCGTTAACATAATCTTCGGAAACTTCTTTTTTGAGATTATCAATAAGCTGCTGAACATCATACCTTGAAACAATTTCATAAGCACATTTTCGAATTACTTCTGTAATGTGTGTTGAAATAACAGCAGAGGCGGACACTACAGTATATCCCGACATTTCTGCCAAATCTTTATCTTTTGGTTCAATCCAGATAGCAGGTAGTCCAAATGCAGGCTCAATGGCTCTTATGCCGTTAATAGTAATATTCCCGGCAGGTTCTCCGGCGCTCATAGCAAGATATCTTTCCGGGTATACTTCTCCTGATTCCAGTGCTACGCCCTTAAGTTTTATCTGGTATGAATTTGGAGATAATTGAAGATTATCCCTTACCCGAATAGAAGGAAGTACAATACCCAGGTCTAATGCTGTCTGTCGTCTTATCTGTGCAATTCTTTCAAGCAAATCCCCGCCCATTTCAACATTAAGCAGTTGAACAAGCCTGTAGCCGACCTCTATCTCTATGGTATCGACATTCAAAAGTTCCATTACACTTTCTCGGGTCGCTCTTGCGCGTTTATCCTTTTTACCGAGTTTTTCTTGCTGTTCAATAGCCGCCTTTTGAGCCTCTGCGGATTGCAGCATTTCCCTCTGCTGCTTACCCTTTAAATATGCAAAGCCGCCTGTACATGCGGCAATTAGCAAAAATGGAGCGGTCGGCATTCCGGGCACGACACCAAGAAACCCTAACAGTCCTGCAACAACACCTAACACACGCGGATCCGAAAACATTTCATTTTTTATATCCTCAGACAAAGGCTCATCTTTTCCGGTAGCACGAGAAACTATCAAACCGGTTGCGGTAGAGATCAAAAGAGCCGGAATTTGAGAAACAAGACCGTCCCCAACCGTAAGAATTGTATATGTACCCAGAGCTTGCTGTATATCCATCTTTTGCTGGACTATACCTATAATTAATCCGCCTACAATATTAACGATAGTCATGACTATACCTGCAGTAGCATCCCCTTTTACGAACTTAGAAGCACCATCCATAGTACCGTAAAAATCGGTTTCTCTTTCCAGTTTTCGGCGTCTTTCTTTTGCTTGGTCTTCATTTATAAGGCCTGAATTCAAATCAGCATCAATACTTAATTGTTTACCGGGCATTTTATCCAACGTAAAACGAGCGGAAACTTCAGCTACGCGGGTTGCACCACCTGTAATTACCATGAAGTTAATTAATACCAGAATTGCAAATATTACAGCACCTACAACGTAATTTCCTCCGACAACGAATTCACCGAAAGAATTGATTACATTTCCTGCCTCTCCGTACAAAAGAATTAATCTTGTAGAGCTTACGTTCAAACCCAGTCTGAAAAGCGTTGCTATCAGAAGTACTGTAGGGAAAGAAGAATAATCAAGAGGTTCTTTTGTATATAAACATACAAGTAATATCACTATCGCCAATGAAATATTTATTGTCAACAGAATATCCAACAATGGAGCAGGCAGCGGAATAACCATCATGCATACAATGACTACAAGACCAATCGCAAGTACGATATCATTATTCTTTAATAATTCAGATAACTTGACTAGTCCCATGATTTTACTAACTTCCTCTCCTATTATTGTATACGTATGCTAAAATTTCAGCAACTGCAACATACAGGTCTGATGGTATTATACCATCAATCGGCACAGAATTGTAGAGGGCTCTTGCAACAGGTCTGTTTTCAACAATTGGTACATTATTATTTTTTGCAATTTCTCTTATTTGAAAAGCTAAATAATCAACCCCTTTTGCAACGACAATCGGTGCCGGAGCCTTTGTTTTATCATATTGAATTGCTACTGCATAGTGTGTAGGGTTTGTAACAACAACATCCGCATTTGGTACAGCTGTCATCATCCTCTGCCGGGCCATTTGCATCTGAATTGATCTTATACGAGCTTTTACTTTCGGATCACCTTCTGTGTCTTTATATTCATCCTTAACTTCTTGTTTTGTCATTTTAATAGATTTTTCGTACTCATATGTTTGATATTTTCTATCCAAATATCCTAGTATTAACATAGCAAGGCACATGTTTATAATCATATTAACCAAGATTGATCCGACAATATGCAGAGCTATAGGAAGCTCCAGTCCGACCAGTCCCATTAAGTCACCTTTCCTGCTATTTATGGCTGAATATCCGCATGCAGCCACTATTATAATTTTGATAATTGATTTTGCAAACTCAACCATAGAGCGGGGCTGGAATGGGAAAAAGACTCTTTTAGCATTTTCAAATATTCTTTTTGGACTCAGATTATTTAAATCGAATTTGGCACGCTGTAATGCAAAGACATGCCCTACATCCATTCTTACAACTATTACGGCAAGTATGAAAAGAAAAACGAAAAAAGGCAGTACAATTATGCCAAGATATTTAAAATACGGATAGAGAATTCCTACAATGCTTGTTGTATCAATAGAGGAAGGATTTAGATTTTCAAAGGTCCCCCGCAGCATATTAAGAATATTACCGAACATATATTTTGAGAGTATAAGAAGTAATGCAATCCCGCCTATCATAACCAGCGCGGATTCCATATCCTTACTTTTTGCAACATTCCCCCTTTCGCGCTCTTTCGTGCGCCGTCGGGTCGTGGCTTCTTCGGTTTTTTCTGCTGCATCGTTACTCATCTGTTAACCCTTTTAAAAAATTATCGCAATCTTTGTCATAAACTGTTCTATTAAAACAGCAATATATTCCGCCATAGGACGCATAAATATTAATGACAGCAATAACCCCAAGTAAATTTTTAGAGGAAGCGACACCATAAAAATATTCATCTGAGGCATCATTTTTGATGTAAAACCTAGTAATATATCAGTAATAAACAACACACCAAAAATCGGAATTGCGATACCCAGCCCGACCGCAAACATTTGCCCTGTAATAACAACAATTTGTTCAACTAACCCCGGAGAAAAATTAAATACATATCCGACAGGCATTGATTTAAAGCTGTTATATAAAGCAGAGAACAGCCATCTATGTGCACCCAGAATCACAAAAAGCATAGAAGCTAAATATGTATAAGCCTGGGTTATGACAGGAGAGTTTCCGCCCGATGCAGGATTCAAAGCCTGATCCGCCGACAAACCCATTTGAATCGTAAAAGTATTGACTCCAAGTTCTATTCCGACAAACAATATATTCGCACAAAAACCTATTACATACCCTATCAAAAACTCTTTAAACAGAATTAATGTCAGAGCAGGAACAGAGTTCGGGGTTACAAACTGCGTATTTGCCTGCACAATAGGGAATAGAATAAACGCAATTGCTGCAGCCAGCCAAATTTTTATTTGTGCAGGGATAGGATAAGTAGAAAATAGCGGAGCCGAAGTAAACAGTCCGGACAATCTTGTAAATATTGCCATAAAAAGTATTATATTACCGACCGAAAATAATACATCAAGATTAAACATTAAAATCCGCCTATCAATTGTGGAATCATATCCATAAACTCATTAGTTGTTGTAATAAAAACGCTCATCATCCAAGGTAATAAAAATATGAGCAAAATTACGCATCCTACAATTTTAGGTACAAATGTAAGAGTTGATTCTTGTATTTGAGTAACCGTCTGAAAAACACTTACAATAAGACCTATTACCACACCAACAAGCAGTATTGGCACTGACATTTGCAGTGTTAAGATAAACATTTTTTGCAGAAGGGTTATTACTATATCTTGATTCATTTATTACCTCACAAAACTATCCACAAGAGACTTAACAACTAAATACCAGCCGTCAACCATAACAAACATAATAAGCTTAAATGGCAGAGCAATCATAGTCGGCGGAAGGAACATCATACCCATTGAAACAAGTACGCTTGATACCACTATATCTATTACCAAAAAAGGAAGATAAATAACAAACCCGATTGTAAAAGCTGTTTTTAGTTCACTCAATATAAATGCCGGAAGAAGCACATAAGTCGGCACATCTTTTATATTTTTAGGTTTTTCAATTTTTGCCATACGGACAAACAATGCAAGTTCCTTTTCATGGGTTTGTTTAAACATAAATGTTCTAATAGGTTCAATTCCTCTATCCAAAGCAACTTGCTGTGTAATTTGATTATTCATATAGGGCTGAAGAGCCTTCTCGTTAATTTCATTAAAAGTAGGCGCCATAATAAAGAAAGTCAATATCAAAGCCAAGCTTGTAAGCACCTGATTTGGAGGAAGAGTTCCGGCACCAAGCGCTTGTCTGGTGAGAGCCAAAACCACAACCAATCTTATAAAAGAAGTGGTCATAATTAAGATACTCGGAGCAAGAGTTAATATTGTCAACCAAATAAGAATTTGAAGCCCGTTTGTAAAATCTTGCGGTGTATTCGCAGTCTGCATTCCTATATTTATATTAGGGAAAGTCATAGCAGCCGAAGACGGCAATATGGACATAACAAGCCCGGCAAGCGTAAATCCCCACTTTTCAATATTCTTCATATTAATATATCCTTAAAAAATCAACTACCCAAGAGGAATTTACAACTCCTCCCCATCATATATTACAATATATTCAGGGCTATAGGCAAGCTGTTAAGATATATTAATAAGAAGTTATTTTGAAATTCTTAAATGTCTGTTTTCACCTTCCCCGATTGAGGTACTCTGCAAACCGTACTGCTCAACAAGTTCATGCTGCAATTTTCTGATTTGAGTATTTTGCGGCTCCAGCTCAATAACTTCCGCACCATCCATAATTTGTTTTACAGCTGCTTTAACTTCATCTAAAGCATCTTCCGTGTCATCTTTATATCCGGTATCATATTCATTGTCATAAGGTTTAATATCAAGAGCATCTTTTAAAACTTTTTGAATCTGTGCCATTGAATTCGTTTTGACATAGAATATCTGAACTCTGTATTCTTTTGCCGTGTTAAGAATTTTAGCTCCGCCTTTAGCAAAATTCTTGTGAGCTATAACTATATCAGCATCCTCAACATTTCGAGTTATTTCAAGATTAAAATCAAGTCTCTCAATAAGTTTTTCTACTATAGTTCTGGAAACAGCATACAGATAAACTTTTCTAAGAGGTCTATTTTGCTCGCAATATTTCTGGCGTGAGAATGAGAAGTTCATACTATTTTCTTCTCTGGATTTATCTTCCGATTGTTTAGCCGGAACTTCTTGCGGTAATTCAGAAGTCATAACTTGTTCTGATTCTACTTTTCTCAGTTCAGGTCTTATTGGCCAGCCTCTCAATATATAGTCAACAGCCTCGGCAGAGTTTTTGTACACTGCAAGAGTATTTCTGTCAATAATTTCAATAACAACATCAAAGGTCGGCTGCTTTTCCCTCTCTAGAACAGTTTTCTGAGAAGCTCTTCGTTTGGCTTCGTCATCCCCTAAGGTTACAGATTGAATACCGCCTACCAAGTCAGATAAAGTAGGGTTTTTTATTAAACTTTCCAAACTGTTCCCATGTGCCGTCGCAATAAGCATAACACCTCGTTCAGCAATAGTTCTGGCAGCTTGAGCTTCTGCTTCTGTTCCGATTTCGTCAACAACTATTACCTCGGGGGTGTGGTTTTCAACAGCCTCAATCATAATATCTTTTTGATATTCCGGCTGTGCAACCTGCATTCTTCTTGCCGAACCGACAGCGGGATGCGGAGTATCTCCGTCGCCCGCAATTTCATTAGAAGTATCAACTATAACAACTCTTTTACCCAGCTCATCAGCGACAAGGCGCGAAATTTCTCTAAGCTTTGTAGTTTTACCAACACCCGGAGGTCCCAGAAAAAGAATGCTTTTTCCCTGAGTACAAATATCCTTTATACATGTAATAGTCCCTGTAACCACTCTGCCTATACGGCAGGTAAGACCGACAACTTTCCCCTGTCTGTTTCTAATTGCACTTATCCTGTGCAATGTTCCGGGAATCCCAGTTCTGTTATCATGCGTAAATTCCTGCAAATGAGATGTTATAAAATTAATATCATCATCATTCACAATATCGCAATTCAGCCGGTCTATTTTTCCGCCGGAATGTCTGATTTCAGGAACCCGTCCTATATCAAGAACGATTTCTATGACATCATCCAGCTGATTTTCAGATAAATTTGAGATAACCTTTTGGGGCATAACGGCCAATAATCTTTCAAGGTCATTATGGAATTGTAAATTACTTGTCATTTATATGAAATGCCTTTCTGCTTCCGCATTTGGCTGCCGACTATCTAAAGCTATCTCCTAATTTCATTATATCATATTTTTACATTCAATTATTAACTTTGTCATTTATGTAAAGAAAATTTAACATTTCACAAGTGTTCTAAATACGCTTGCTAAGAGGTTTACATCATTTATAAATAAAAAAAAGCGGGTTTTTAAACCCGCTTTTAAAATACCTTATTCTTTTTATACTCCTGACTCGTTTTTATCCTTTACTTTAGCCTGCTCTTCTGCTTCTTTTTCTTTGTCCTGAACTTCTTTATTCTGTTCTTGTTCTTCATTATACATTACAGCAAACTGTTGATATAAATCTGCATCTTGAATAATTTCATCAAGTTCCAGATAAGCATTTTCATCAACATTTGCTTCTGCATATTTATTTACGTCAACGCCATATTTTTGAGCCTGATTTGCGGTAAGTTTATCTGCTCCAATTGTCTTGATTATAAAACTTTTTAGTACATTTGGATTAATATTGTTTGACATAATTTAGTCTCCTTGTTATGAAACTTACTTATATATAATTAAAGTATATACAAAGTATCTAATTTCAATCTTTCAAAAAATCTTTACAAAACTTAATATTACCGGTTTTGTTTGCGTTTAACCCAGTTTTCTAAAATTTTTAAAGGAGTTCTTGTTATCGCAAGCGCCCAAGCAGGAATATTTTTGGTTATAACCCCAACAGCTCCCACATTAGCACCTTCCTCTATTATGACAGGGGCTACAAGTACTGAATTTGAGCCAATTTTCACATTGTCTTTTATAATTGTTTTGCTCTTGGTTTTTGTTAAAGGATTATAATTTGCTGTTATAGTTCCGGCTCCGATGTTAACATTGGAACCAATCTCGCTGTCTCCTAAATAAGTCAGATGGCAAGCATTTGTATGTGATTTTATCGTGGTCTTTTTAACTTCCACAAAGTCGCCGATTTTAACATAATCCTCTAATACAACATCACCGCGTAAATGTGCAAACGGACCAATTTTACAGTGAGCACCTATTTTATTTTTACCATTTATATAACAAGATGGATAAATAACAGTATCGTGTTCAATTTCTGTTTCCGGACTAATCCAGGTTGTAGACGGGTCAATTATTTGAACACCGTTGTCCAAATGCTTCTTTATGGTTCTTTCATTCATAAACTTAGAAGCTTCTGCCAATTCAGTTTTTGAATTAATCCCGAAGATTTCTTTTTTATCTTTAATTGTATAAACATTTGCATTTAAACCATTATCATTAGCCCATTTTACAATATCGGTCAGATAATATT
Source organism: Candidatus Gastranaerophilales bacterium (assembly GCA_944323665.1). Classification (GTDB taxonomy): domain Bacteria; phylum Cyanobacteriota; class Vampirovibrionia; order Gastranaerophilales; family Gastranaerophilaceae; genus CAG-196. Next base: position 9,271 of record CALUTN010000010.1, read on the forward strand.
CACCCTGTGCATTATTTGTTTTCAAATTTGAGAACGCTTGTTTAATTTTACTCCAATTGAGGCAATAGGCACCGGCATTAATTTCTTTAACAGCTTTCTGCTCGTCTGTTGCATCTTTAGCTTCAACAATTGAATCAAGAGATCCGTCAGATTTTCTAATTATTCGTCCGAGATTCCCCGGATTATCAAATACTGCACTCATTACAGACAAATCACTTCCTGATGCGGTATGAAATTCAATAAATTCTTTTAGCGAGTCAGAAGTAATTAGCGGAATATCGCCGTTTAAGATAATAACATCACCCGTATAAGTATCTAAATAAGGGAGCACCATACTAACAGCATGTCCCGTGCCTAACTGCGGAGATTGCAGAACAGGTTTTGCATCCGGGTAATTTTGTCTTAAATATTCGCTGACCGTTTCGGACTGATGACCTACTATAACATAGTTTTCATCGGCAAGTCCCGTTTTATTAACTGCCTCTAAAACATACGCTAACAGTGTTTTATCGAAAATTGTATGCAAGACTTTTGGGATATCGGATTTCATCCTTGTGCCCTTTCCTGCTGCCATAATAATTGACTTAAACATAATCATTCCCCTCTTATTAATACGATAATTTTAACATAAAAATTAAAAGATAAGGCAGATTTCTATATTTGTAGTATTATTGTTATATGAATTTAGATGCCGTAATAGATAGCCTGCTGTCACCGATAGCTGATAAGGTTTCCGGACTTATATTCTCTTATGTCACAATAGGGGGAGTAAAAGTCGAAATTCTGGTTGCCCTGCTTATTACAGCGGCTGTGTACTTTACAATTAGAACCGGTTTTATTGGCTTCTGGGGCTTTAAACATGCAGTAAAACTAATTACAAACAATTACAAACATAAAAATCCTTCAGGCTACCAGCGTAAGAAAAAAGGTGAACTATCATCTTTTCAGGCTTTGAGTGCAACAATTTCTGCCTCAGCCGGAATCGGGAATGTTGCAGGTTCTGCAGCTGCCGTATCAATCGGCGGTCCCGGAGTTATATTTTGGATGATTGTTGCCGGACTATTTTCTATGGCGTTAAAATTTTCAGAAGTCCTGTTAGGTGTAAAATTCAGAAAGACTAATCCTGACGGCACAGTTTCAGGCGGACCGATGTATTATATTTTAGCAGGGTTAAGGGGTAAATATACACAAAAAATGGCACCGGTTTTAGCCAAAACTTATGCCGTATGTTGCATTTTTGCAATGATTGGCGGTTGGAACCTATTCCAGATTAACGCAATGACAGCACAATTTACTGAAGTTACCGGCGGTGACAGAAGCATTTTCGCAGCTAACGGCTGGATATTGGGAACAATTGTTGCAGTTATAACCTGGTTTACCATAATCGGCGGAATTAAGGCTATAGGTAAATTTACTTCAAAAGTCACACCTGTTATGTGTTCTTTATATGTAATAAGTGCTTTTTTAGTTTGTATTGTTAATATTGGACACCTTCCGGAAGCACTTACCACAATCGTAAAAGAAGCCTTTTCGCCGCGCGCCATACATGGCGGAGCTTTTGCCTGCCTTCTCTGGGGATTCAGACGGGCAATGTTTGCTAATGAATCAGGGCTTGGAACCGCCCCGATTGCATTTTCTGCAGTAAACACTAATAAACCTGTTGCTCAAGCGTTTATTTCTCTTTTACAGCCGTTTGTTGACACTGTGATAGTCGGCGTGGCTACAGCTTTTGTTATTGTTGTATCCGGTGCATATTTAAATGTGGAAGGAATTGCGGGAATTGAATTAACTTCAAAAGCATTTGCAACTATTTGTCCGTTTTTCCCTGTTATATTAACTATTATGGCAAGCTGTTTTGTTTTATCTACAATGCTTTGCGGATCATATTACGGTTTAAAAGCCTGGAACTTCCTTTTTGGAGAAGGTCAAAACCGTTCGAGAATTTTTCAAGCGTTTTATTGTATCTGTATTATCGCAGGTTCGGCGATGAATTTTAAAAGTATTATTAATCTATCTGATGCTGTGACTTTATTTCTTGCAGTACCAAATCTAATTGCAGTATTTGCACTTTCCGGTATTGTGACAAAAGAACTCAAACGATACTGTAAACGTTATCAAATAGGGCCTAAGGCTTTTAGGACTTAATATAATCTTTACTTGCGGAGGGGTAAAAAATATTGTAGAATACACCTACAAGGCGGAGGGTTATTTATGCCAAGTATTTATTTTGTAGATGTTACAAACAGAGACGGAGTACAGACTTCAAGGTTGGGGCTTGCCAAGCTCCAAAAAACAATGATTAATTTAATGCTTGATGATATGGGGATTACACAGTCAGAATTTGGGTTCCCCACCACAATGCACGAGCTTAATTACCTGAACGCAAACTTGGAACTTGTACGCCGCGGAGTAATAAAAAAGACAAAGCTTTCCGGCTGGATGCGAGCTATAGCGGAAGATGTCGAGAAATCTTTTTCGAATTGTCCTTTATTGAAAAATTGCAACCTTTCACAGTCTACATCTGACCAAATGATTCACGGCAAATACTTAGGCAAAAAGACCAAAGAAGATATTTTAAAAATGACCTGTGAAGCTGTTGAATGTGCTGTATCAAAACATGCAGAAATAATAGGTGTTAACGCAGAAGATGCTTCAAGAAGCGACATCAATTATCTCGTAAAAATTGCTCGTGAAGTTAAGAAGCTTGGTGCAGACAGATTCAGATATTGTGACACCTTGGGCTACGAAGACCCTAAGACAACTTATGACAGGATTTACTATCTTGCCAAAGAAACTCAAATGCCTATTGAATTGCATTATCATAACGATTTAGGAATGGCAGTTGCCTGTTCTGTAATGGGAGCAATGGCTGCAGTTGATGCAGGCGTTGATGCTTATATTAATACTGCAATAAACGGAATGGGAGAAAGAGCAGGAAATGCAGATTTAGTTTCTTGCCTGCTTGCCTGTTTAAAATCTGCCGGATTTAAAGATAAATATAAAATTGATAAAAATATTGACCTTTCTAAAGCCTGGAAACTTGCTAAATATACAGCCTATGCATTCGGGCTGCCTATTCCGATAAACCAGCCGGCTGTAGGAGATAATGCTTTTGCACACGAATCTGGTATACATGCTGACGGAGCTTTAAAAGACAGAAGAAACTATGAGCTTTATGATTTTGAAGAACTTGGAAGAGGTGAACCTGAAATAATTGAAACAGGAAGAATGATTACAACCGGAGAATATGGCGGCATTAAGGGATTCAGAAATGTTTATGATAAGCTTGAAATAGAATTTAAGGATGAAAATGAAGCAAGAAATATTCTTGAACTTGCGCGTTATGCAAACGTTCATACTCAAAAGCCGTTAACCGACAGCGAGCTGAGATTTATTTATCATTATCCTGATATAGCGGCTAAAGTAATGACCGTTTCTCCATTCTATGAACCGTCAGGTGAGTTGGAAAAACGTTTAAACGAAAGAGATTTGGCTATACCGGGTAAAATTGTATAATAAAAAAAAGAGTTCCTGTCCGGGAACTCTTTTTTTAGCAAAGTTTTAAGTCTACTTAGCTGCGCATACGCTGAATTCATCAATTAAAATTGCGTATACAGTTTCACCCTTCTTAGCTTTGTAGTGGCAGCCGGGAGTAATTAAGCCGACCAAAAGACCAACACCGCAGCCGACAGGAATACCAATTGCAAAACCGGCACCGAGCTTAGCAGGGTTAGGAATGAACGCAAAGCCGACACCGGCACCTGCTCCGACTATACCCATTGTAAGAGTTGACAAGAACAATTTACCGGTGGTTGTCCAAGGACCTTCTTTAAGCTTGCCGTCTTTTGTAAACGGTCTTGCTTTAATGTCGATACAAGTATTATCCGGTAACACAATTTGTTTGAAAACAAGATTAACTCTCGCGTTCTTGTTAAACATCTTTGGTTTTTCAATATTTGTAATTTCTGCCACAATCTTTGTACCGCAAGGTAAAATCATTGTACCTTCACAAGTATAGAGAGCTTGAGGCACTACAAAATGAATAAGTTCTCCGGCTTGGTGGCATTTGGAAAAGAATTTTTCATCAAATGCAAATTCCAATACGTTACCTTTTTCCACTGTTCTTCTTACATTAGTAATTTTTACTTCATTACAAGGGGCTTTCTTATGTACATCTAAGTGCTCAATAGAACAGGTTTCCGCAATAGCAGGAATTGTATTAAGTCCCATTAACGAAATTAATGAAAGAAGTGCCATTAATCTTTTAAACATAGTGTGACTCCTATTTATTAATTCAAACATAGTATATCAAATGAATTTATATTTTTCAATCCTTTTATATTATAATAGTATAAGAAAGTAGAAGGAGATTTTTATGCTGCATTATTTCTTAGGTTCTTATATAGTAACTGTATTTGGTTTAGCGGCGGCATATTTTTGGGGAGAACACGTACATAACGGAACAGGGCTTGCTTGCATTTTTATTGCAATGGTTCTTGCTGTTCTTGAAATAAGTTTATCTTTTGATAATGCCGTAGTTAATGCAATGAAACTTGAGCACATGTCCGAAAAATGGCGTCACCGTTTTATAACCTGGGGGATATTGATTGCAGTATTTGGAATGAGGTTTTTGTTTCCTCTGGCAGTAGTTGCAATATTTGCAAAATTAAATATCCTTACGGTTTTGAATATGGCATTGAACGATGTACATCAGTATGCACATTATCTTGAGTTAACCCACGCTCCTATCGTATCATTTGGCGGAGCATTTTTACTTATGCTGTTTATGGATTATTTTACGGAACAAAAGAAGGATGTACACTGGATATCTTTTATAGAAGTTCCAATGCAAAATCTCTCGAAAATTAAAGGTATATGCTCAATTGTAACTTTGTGCGCTATCGGAATAATATTATTAGAACTTCCTGCAGAAGTCAGACAAAGTGTACTCCTGTCCGGAATATCCGGTATAATAACATATTTAGTAATTGACGGGCTGGCAGAATGGCTTGAAAGACGGCAGGAAGAAAGAGCTAAGCTTTGTGCTGATACGGTAAAGTGTTCTGGTTTAGTCGGCTTCTTATATCTTGAACTAATTGATGCATCTTTTTCATTGGATGGCGTACTGGGTGCCTTTGCTCTAAGCAAAGATATTTTGATTATTACAATAGGGTTATTTATCGGAGCAATGTTTGTAAGGTCACTCACAATAATGCTTGTTGATAAGAAAACTCTAAATCATTTTCCGTATCTTGAACACGGTGCACACTGGGCTATAGGGGTTTTAGCAGTTTTAATGTTTGTATCAACAATAAGAGCAGTCCCGGAAGTAGTAACAGGACTTTTGGGTTTAATAATTATTGTTGCAGCATTCATTAGTTCATTAGCAGCAAACAAAAAATCTCAGGATTAAAAATGGAATTAAAAGACAAAAATCTTTATTATGTAGGCGGCGTGGTCAGAGATGAAATTCTCGGACTGCCAAGCTTTGATATAGATTTTTGTTATGAAGGGAATGCTATAGAATTTGCTAAAAATAGCGGACTTAATATTATTAAGGAAAATCCCGATTTCGGCACCGTAAGAATATACGCTGATGGACACGAAATTGATATCGCTTCTACAAGAGAAGAGATTTATCCTAAGCCGGGTCATCTTCCTGTTGTAAAAAAAATCGGATGTTCTCTTGAGGAAGATTTAAAAAGAAGAGATTTTACAGTGAATGCAATGGCAAAAAATACTCTAACCGGAGAAATTATTGACTATTTTAACTCTTTGGAAGATTTAAAGGCGAAAAAATTACGAGTGCTTCATTCTAATAGTTTTATAGATGACCCTTCAAGGATACTTCGAGGTCTAAAATTCTCAACAAGATTTGGTTTTGAGCTTGAAGAACAAACTAAATTCCTACAGGATGAGTATTTAAAAAATATAAACTATGATATGAGTTATCATAGAATCAAAAAAGAACTTAAAGAGACTTTTAATTTGAATAGCGATAAAGTTCTTTGTAAATTTATCAATTCCGGAGCATATAAACTATTAGGGAAAAATCAGAACATTCCCGGTATAAAAGGTTCTGTTGAGAATATGGTTAACATTGCAAAACCGGATATTTATTGGATAATTTATGCAGGATTATTCAATTTATCAGCATTTGATTTAACCCGGGAAGAAATAAACATATTAACCGGATTAGAAAGTCTGATGAATGTCTCCTATAAAACGGAATGGGAATTGTACAGACATTTTTCAGAATATCCTGTAGGAAGTATTATATTATGGGGGCTTGTAAGAGAGTATGATTTGGCATATCATTATATAAAGGATTTACGGAATATAAAACCGAATGTAACCGGAGATGACTTAATTAGTATAGGGATTATGAAAGGCAGACTCTTCAAAGAGATTTTTGCATATATAACAGAAGAAAAGTTTAAGAATCCATCCATAACTAAACATAAGGAACTTGAACTTATAAAAAATAGATTTTTATGATAAAAACTGTTTTAAAGAGAATATTTAATTATAATTTTCATATTAGAGGTATTTTAAACCCCTTTATTAATATTCGGGTAAAATCCATAGGTAAGAAATCCGGAGTGAGAGTAAATAAAAGAGAATTGCCGGTTATTGTAAATATTACATCATACAAAAATAGGTTTAAGGATTTACCAAAAACGATTTATTCACTGCTTGACCAGACATTCAAACCTGACAGAGTCATTCTCTGGCTGGATGGTTCTCTGGAAAGCTTAACAGAACTTCCTTATGATATTACGAGGTATATTAAGAACGGCCTTGAAATCAGATTTGTAAAAGATATCGGTTCTTATACGAAGGCTATTTACGCATTCAAAGAATTCCCGGATTCAATTATTGTAACAGCTGATGATGATATTTATTACCCTAAAAACTGGTTAAAATATTTATATCTTTCTTACGTTTCTAATCCCGAAAACATACATTGCCACAGAGCCCATAGGGTTAAACTAAAGAACAGAAATATTGTATCTTATGAAAAATGGGAAAAACATATTGATGAAGAAACAGCACGTTATGATAACTTTTTAACCGGAGCAGGAGGAGTGCTTTACCCGCCATGTTGCTTTTCTAAAGAAGTTCTGCGGGAAGATATATTTTTAAAATATGCCCCCAAAGCTGATGATATTTGGTTTTGGATAATGGCACTTGTGCACGGGAAAAAAATCAGGGTGGTAAAAAATCACTACAAAACCCTAATCTGCACAAATATTCTTCATAAAAAAAAAAAAAAAACCCTCTATTCGGAAAACAGAAATGGAAAAAATGACAAGCAATTAAAAAATCTTTTGAAGTTTTACTCAAATAATGTAATGATAAAACTTAATGAGAACTAAATACTTTTAAACAGTCATACGATTGGATACAAATTATGGGCATACAGTTAAGTATAATAACATTAACTTTAAATAATCTAGAATATACACGAAAGTATATAGATAGCGTTTATCGGTATACTAAGGATTTTGAATTAATTATCGTTGATAATGCCTCTACGGATGGAACTATAGATTATCTGGAAAAATTGAGATTAGAAAAAAATAATATTAAGATAATTTATAATGAAGAGAATAAGGGCTTTTCCAAAGGAAATAATCAGGGGATTGAAATTGCAGAAGGAGAATATATAGGATTTTTGAATAATGATATTCTTTTATCTCCCGAATGGTTTGAAAAAATTAAAGAAGTCTTTATTAAAGAAAATGCTGCTTTTGCTTCGCCAAGACACATAAATCCTAACTATAACTTAACAAATGAGCACTCCTACATTGAATACTTTGAACATTTTCAGTACGATAAACCTTATGAGAAAAGTTTTGATGAATGCGAATTTTCCTGTGTAATTACCAAAAGAGAAGTTCTTGATAAAATTGGAACTTTTGACGAAAATTACACACCGGCTTTTTTTGAAGATAATGACTTTAAATACCGTGCTATTCTGGGAGGTTACGGAGTTTTTGTCGTAAATACAGCTTGTTTCTTCCACTTTGGTTCAACCACTTCTATAAAATACAACGGAAATTTTGAAGATAACAGAGCTTATTATTACTCTAAATATCCTTTTGCTGAATATTTATCCGTTACAGGAGAAGAAAAAGGCAAATTAAAACTGAAAGCAAGACATTTTGACAATTTCCCGTTAAATATAATATATAGCATATATTTATATTGGTATAAGTTCAAAAAATTTATAAAAAAACGGTTTCTATGAAATTACTATTTGATTGCACAGAGCTTTCATACTATCAGGAATACAGCGGACATCGAGCCGGTGTGTTTAATGTCGCGCTAAATTTATTTAAAGAACTTAAAAAAGAGGGCGTCAAAATAACTTTTATCTGCGATTACAGGCGCTATTATTTTATGAAAGAAATTAAAGAGTTCCAAGACATTCCGCTTTTAGAAGAACATTCTTTTATAAATAAACTTTGGGGGAAAATCATATATTTAACAAGGAACTTCCCCCTCAGAATTAGGTATGCTATTTTAATTTTATCAAGATTTTACGACAGTTATTTTTATAGAATTAACAAAAAGAATTTTAACCAACTAAAAGATTTTGAAATCTTCTTTTCGCCTTTTTCACCGCCGTCTAAAGAAGTTGCAAATGCAAATCTTAAAAGGTTCCGAATGATACATGATGTCATCCCTATAATGGAACACGGGCTGAGTAAAAATCCAAAAGATTGGTATTATAAGATATACAAAGATATAAATGCAGAAGATTATTATTTAACAAATTCAGAACAAACCAAAAAAGATGTTTTAAAATATTTTCCATTTATTAAAAATGAAAACATAAAAACCACTCTTCTCGGAGCAGATGACAAATTCAAACCTGTTAAAGACAATACTGCAGAAAAATATGTCTTTTCTCTCTGTACTCTTGGCAAACGTAAAAATATTATTTTTGGAATAAGAAACTTTTTTAACTTCATAGATAAGTACAAAATTAAGGACCTAAAATTAATTTTGGGCGGAGGAACCTGGAAAAAATTTGAAAATGAACTGCTAAAAGAATTGGACAAAGTTGATATTAGCAAAATTGAAATGACAGGCTATATAAAAGATGAGGACTTACCAAAATACTATTCTAATGCTGTTATGTTCATATATCCATCCATGTATGAAGGTTTTGGGCTGCCGGTCTTGGAAGCAATGAAATGCGGCTGCCCTGTTATAGCTTCAAACAAATCTTCTATACCGGAAGTTCTTGAAACCTGCGGAATTTTAATTAATCCGGAAAATGATACCGAAATGATAAACGCTTTTGAAAAAATGTATTTTGACACAGAATTCAGAAACAAATGCATAGAAAAAGGATTAAAAAGAGCTGAGGACTTCAGCTGGAACAAATGTGCACTAGAACTTCTTGAGTTTATTAAAACAAAGTGTATTTAAAAATTTGCTCCAAAATTCATCCCCAAATTCATCCATTTATTTGATTACAAAACTTAACAAATACTTTAAACTAACAATATTGAATGGGGAATGATATGGTAAAAACTAATTTAAAAGAGAAAAAAGCAGCTTCAAAAGCTAAGCTTAAGGTAGTTGACGATAGTGCGATAAAAACCACCGCTTACAGTGATATTAATTTAAAGCAGTGGAGAAATTATGAGCACATTAAAACTGATACATTATGGGAATTTCCGTCCAGACTGAAAGAAGGCGGACATTCAAACGAATATCATGGGAATTATATTCCTCAAATTGCTCAGCAAATTTATGAAAGATTTACTAAAGAAAATGATATAGTATTGGACTTGTTCTTTGGCTCCGGAACATCCGGCATAGAAGCAATAAATATGAAACGCCGCTGTATAGGGGTCGAGTTAAAAGACGACCTGGTTGAAACAGTTTCTAAAAAGTTCACCCAAAAGCAGTTAGTAACAGATGTCAATATTATTTGTGCAGATTCTGCAAGTGAAGATGCAAAAGAAAAAATTCAGGCACGTTTAGATGTTATGGGTGAAAAAAAAGCACAACTTTTGATGCTTCATCCGCCGTATGATGATATAATCAAATTTTCTGACAAAAAAGAAGATTTATCTAATTGTGCTACGACAGAAGAATTTTATAACTTGTTTGAAAAAGTTGCTAAAAATGGGTATGATTTACTTGAAAAAGGACGTTTTGCCTGCCTTATTATAGGTGATAAGTATGCAAACTCACAGCACATACCTCTGGGTTTTGAATGCATGGCTAGAATGAATAGGCTTGGCTTTATTACCAAAGCTATTATAATAAAAGATATGCAGGGTAATGAACGTGCTAAGGGTAAAACTGCTAATCTTTGGAGATATAGAGCTTTAGCCGGAGGTTTTTATATTTTTAAGCACGAATATGTTATGGTATTTCAAAAAGTATGACAAATGAAGGTTTGATTATAAATATAAAAATTATTCCTAACTCTTCTAAAAATGAAATTATCCAAGAGGGTGACTGCGCAAAAGTAAAAATAACAGCACAGCCCATTGAAAACAAAGCTAATAAAGCTTTGATAGAGTTTTTGTCAAAGACTTTCAAGGTTGCAAAAACAAATATTCAGATTATTAAAGGCGAAACATCTAAACTAAAAACTCTTTTGTTTAAAGTTGATGATAAAAAGAGGTTAGAGATAATTTCAAGATTGACAAAATAGCCTAAAAAATATACTATTATTCTATACAGAGATAAGAGGGTGTACTATGAATAAACGCTGGTATGATGTTGATCCTACGGTAAGCTTAGCAGTAAGCTTGATGAGAAATGCTAACATTATGACCCAGTATAAGTGCGCGGATTATATTGTTAAAAAATCAAAAGAAAACGGAATTGATTTATCTGAAAATATTCTAACAGACGCATTTAATTATGTTCTTAGAAGATGGTATGATACAGATCAAAAAATAGCAGAAGCTTTTGAATACCTTAAACTTATGCCTATTGAACTCCAAAAAGAACTTGCGCTTGAATTAATCAATCTTCTGCAAGAGGAAGAAACACACTAGAGATAATGGAAAATTTTATTACACTGGCGACAAATCCGGCAATAGTATCAGTAGTAATACTGTGCATATTGTGTTTAAAAAAAGTTAATGTACTTCTCTCTATAATCGTCTCAACACTTATTGCTGGTCTGCTTGCGGGTATGGATATAACTCATGCAATGAATGTTTTTATCTCAGGAATGGGAGGCAATTCCGAAACCGCTCTGAGTTATATTTTACTCGGGACCTTTGCTGCAACAATGGCGCATTCAGGATTTACTGATAAATTATCGGATAAAATTACTAAATTGATTGCAGGCAGAAAGTTTGTGTTACTTCTTATTTTAACCCTGATAGCTATGGCATCACAAAACCTGATACCTATACACATTGCATTTATTCCTATAATCATCCCGCCGCTTTTAAGCATTATGAATACTTTAAATATCGACAGGCGAGCCGTTGCATGTGTTTTGGCTTTTGGGTTAAAAATGCCTTATATAACTATACCTGTAGGTTTCGGACTTATTTTTCAGAATCTTATAGCAGATAACCTGGTTCAAAATGGAGTTAATGTACTAAGATCTGATATATGGAAATCAACCTTTATACTTGGCTTAGCAATGATAACAGGTCTGCTAATTGCCGTATTTATAAGCTACAGAAAACCAAGAACATATAAAAACAATCCTATTGCAGGACTTTCTGAACAGCCTAGACCTTGCAGCAAATACACCGCCTGGATAGTCGGGCTGGCTGCAGTTTTGACATTTGTTGTTCAATTAATCACCCATTCTCTGCCTTTAGGGGCACTGGTAGGATTAGGTATTATTTTTACATTAAAAGTAATTCCTAAAGAGAAGATGGATCACATGATGAACGAAGGTATTTATCTTATGGGATATGTTGCTTTTGTGATGCTTGTTGCAGCAGGCTTTGCAGCTGTATTGAAAGAATCCGGAGCCATAGAGACACTTGTTACAACGATTCTTTCCGTGTTACCGGAAAATATTTTAATTACATCTTTAATATTCCTGCTCATCGGATTATTTATAACAATAGGAATCGGAACCTCCTTTGGGACAATTCCGATTCTTGCTGTATTGTTTGTTCCTGTATGTGTAAAACTGGGCTTTAATACCCAGCAGATGGTGGTTTTATTGGCTGCAGCCGCCGCTCTCGGGGATGCCGGCTCACCGGCTTCTGATACGACTCTCGGTCCTACTGCAGGGCTAAATGCCGATGGTCAGCACAATCATATTTTTGATACCTGCATTCCGACATTTCTTCACTACAATATAGCCTTAATTCTTTTTGCTATATTAGGGGTTTAC
>CALUTN010000011.1 GCA_944323665.1 Candidatus Gastranaerophilales bacterium
GTTATGGCAATAGCAATTACTCCTGTTACATTAATCAGAAAAAAAATTAAAACCGTGTCCAATGCAACTATGGTTGTAGGCGGTGATATGACAACTAATTTTAACGAAACTTTTTCCGGCAATAAAATTATTACGGCATACAATTTGCAGGAAAATCAAAACCGCAAATTTGACGGACAAATTCACAGACAATTTGATTTAGCAATGTCTCTTACCAAACGTGTAGGCTGGATGTCACCTATAATGTACTTTATTTGTTCAATAGGTATTGCTATTGTTATGAATTACGGAAACAGTCTTATTTTATCCGGCGAGATGACGGCAGGCAGTTTTGCGTCTTTTGTAACTTCACTTCTGTTACTTTACAAGCCGACAAAGTCATTGGGCTTAACTTTGACAAGCCTTCAAGGTACATTCGTCTCTATGGCAAGGGTTTTTGAATTATTTGACCTTATGCCGGAAATAAAGAATAAACCTGATGCTAAAATCCTGTCAGATGTTGACGGCGGAATTGAATTTAATCATGTATATTTTGAGTATGAAAAAAATATTCCGGTATTAAAGGATTTTTGTCTTTCGGTAAAACCAAAGGAAACCATCGCCCTGGTCGGCAACTCCGGCGGAGGAAAATCTACGGTAGTTAATCTCATTCCGAGATTCTATGATGTCAGTTCCGGATCTATAACTATAAACGGTATTGACGTTCGCGACTATGATCTGACAAGTTTAAGAAACGGTATATCTTTCGTATTTCAGGATAATTATTTATTCTCCGGAACAATTAAAGAAAATATCTTGATGGGAAAACCTAATGCAACGGATGAAGAAATTGCAAATGCTGTAAAATTGGCACATCTGGATGAATTTTTGGGGACACTTCCCGCCGGGATTGATACAATTGTCGGTGAACGAGGTGCGTCTTTATCAGGCGGACAAAGACAAAGAGTTGCTATTGCAAGAGCCTTGGTGAAAAATGCCCCAATAGTCATTCTTGATGAAGCAACATCCGCTCTTGATAATGAGTCGGAAGCTATTGTTCAGCAGGCTATTGATAATCTTATGGAAAACAGAACTGTTTTTGTAATTGCACACAGGCTTTCAACTATTCATAATGCGGATAGAATTGCAGTCTTGAACGAGGGTGAGCTTGTAGAGTTGGGTACCCATAATGAACTAATGTCCAAACCGGATGGCAGGTATAAACATTTGTATGAAATGCAATTCGGTGAAGATACTGCTAATATAGGATAGACAACCTATTGGCTGTAAAATATTTTAATGGTAATTTTTTATAAAAAGGGGAGATGATAATGTATGGATTAATTTTAGCGGGAGGCTCAGGAAGCAGGCTTTGGCCATTATCAAGAGAACTTTATCCCAAACACCTTCTGAATATTATTCAAGATTCAGAAAGCCTGCTCCAGTCGACTTTTTCCAGACTTAAAGCCTGCATGCCGGAAGAAAACATTATAAGTATTACGGGAGTTAAACACTTTTCTAATGTTAAGTATCAGCTCTCTTTTGCGGCGGAAAATCCTGTTGTTTTATCTGAGCCTATTTCTAAAAATACAGCTCCTGCAATAGTTCTGGCGACAAAATATATAACAGAAACTTCAAAAGAAGATCCTGTTATTCTTGTAGTGCCATCTGATCATTTAATAAAAGACATTACAGCTTTTTCAGAAACTGTCAAAGAAGGAGAAAAACTCGCACAGGAAGGTTATATTGTAACCTTCGGCATAAAACCTTCTTATCCCGAAACAGGTTACGGTTATATTAATTCAATTGACGGGAGGACGGTTAATAAGTTTGTAGAAAAACCGAGTGAAGAACTTGCTGAAGAATACCTTGCTGACGGGCATTACTACTGGAATGGCGGAATATTTATGTTCAAAGCTTCCACCCTCTTAAAAGAAACTTCTAAATGTGCTCCTGATATTTATGAGTTATTAAAGAACTTTGATTTTACAAAATCTTCCGACATTCCGTTCACAGAATTTGATAAAATGCCTAATATTTCAATAGATTATGCTGTTATGGAAAAATCGGATAAAATTGCGCTTGTAGAATTAAAAAGCGACTGGAACGATTTAGGCAGCTGGAAATCCATTTATGATGTCAGCAAAAAAGACAGCAACGGAAATGTTATGATAGGACATGTTCTGGATGAAGGTTCAAAAAACTCCCTTGTCTATTCATCCTCAAAACTTGTTTCCACTATAGGGCTTGAAGATATCATTCTTGTAGAAACAGAAGATGCTATTCTTGCCTGTAAAATGGATAAATCTCAAGATGTTAAAAAGATTTATGAAACACTCAAACAACAGAATGATGAAACCCATAAAGTCCACAAAACTGTTTACAGACCTTGGGGATTCTATACTGTTCTTGCTCAGGGCAACGGATTTTTAACCAAAATGATTCAGGTTAATCAGGGACAAAAACTTTCCGTCCAATCCCATAACCACAGAAGCGAGCACTGGGTAGTCCTTGAAGGTAAAGCAAAAGTCGTTCTTGAGGGTAAAGAACTTATCCTGAGTCCCGGACACAGTGTTGATATTCCGGTTAAAGCTATACATTCTTTGCAGAACCCTTTTGAAGAAGTTCTAAAAATCATTGAAGTCCAAAAAGGCGACCTGCTTATTGAAGAAGATATCATAAGATATGAAGACATGTACGGAAGGGTCTAAATTTTTGCAAGGATAATTACTTATGATAAGTTTCGCCTTTTAGAATCTTAAACCCTCTGTAAATCTGCTCCACTAAAAGCAGTCTTGCAAACTGGTGAAGAAAAGTCATCTTTGAAAGGCTTAGTTTAAAATCAGCTCTGGTTGACACAACAGAAGATAATCCGCAGGAAGAACCTATTACAAAAACAAGTTCTGATTTGCCAGAAACAATTATTTCATTTATTTTTTGTGCAAACATCTCCGAAGAGAGTTCTTTCCCTCCGATTTCCAGTGTTATTACATAAGAATCCGGTTTTATATGAGATAAAATCTTTTCTCCTTCTTCATTTAATGCCTTATTAATTTGCTCATCTTTTATCTCAACGGGAGAAAGTTCAATAATCTCAACTGCGCAATACGGAGCAAGCCTCTTTAAAAACTCTTCAATACCATCTTTCAGGAATTTCTCTTTAATTTTTCCGAGTGCAATAATTCTAATTTTCATTTTTTGCCATATAAACACTTGTAGAAGGGAACGCAAACTCAATTCCTTCTTCGCGGTAGCGGTGAATGATTTCACGAATTACTCTGCTTTTTTCAACGACATAATCACCCCAGGAGGCTTTAGTAGTATAACAAACCAGCCTTACATCAATTGAGCTTGATGCAAGGTTTTCAATAAAAGCAGTTTCGCCTTCCAAAATCGTTTCATCCCGTCTTGCAATTTCTTTTAGAATTTCCACAGCTCTATCAATTTTCTCATTAGAAGTTCCATATTCTATATTAACAGTAATATCTATTCTTCTTCTGTCGGTTTGAGAAACATTGGTAATTTCTTCATTTGCAAGAAGGTTATTCGGAACATTTATTGCAAACCCTTCCAAACTGCGAACTGTAGTTGAACGAAGGTTTATATTTTCAACAGTGCCTTCATATCCGTTAAATTTGATATATTCACCTATTTTATAAACCCTGTCAGCTAAAAGACCGAAAGAGCCAAAAATATTTCCAATAGCTTCTTTAGCGGCAAAACCTACTGCCAAACCTGTGATTCCGAATCCGGCAATCAGAGAGGCTACATTATATCCAAAGCTTTGTAAGAATCCCGCCAGCAATATAAATACCACAAGTGCCTTTAATATTTTTGTCAAAACCGGCATCAAATTTAAAAGCGGCGAATCTGAATTTTTCCTTAAGAGCTTTTTCTCAAGATTATGCTGAAATGCATCAATGAGCTTGCAAAACGCCCAAATTAAGAATATATTTATAGCGACTCCTATAATAAATTTCATATGAGTAGCTGCAAATTTTCCCATCCATTCCAGCATTCTATCTATCATTTTTATCCTCTCCGTTGTTTGAGTTTCATTAATTCATCTTGATAAGGTGAAATTGAAGTTAGTTTCTCCATTATACCAGGGAGTTTTTCTATAACATAATCAACCTCTTTTTCAGTCGTAAATCTTGAAAGACTGAATCTTATTGAGCCATGCAGAGCTGTAAAAGGTATTCCCATAGCTCTAAGAACATGGCTCGGCTCAAGAGAGCCGGATGTACAGGCGCTTCCGGAGCTTGCACAAACCCCGATATCGCTCAGGTGAAGAAGGATTAATTCTCCTTCAACATACTCAAAACCTATATTAGAAGTATTAGGAACTCTGTTCTTGAGAGAAGAATTTAATCTGGAATTAAAAACATTCTTTAAAATCCCATCTTCCAATTTATCCCTGAGTCTTTTTACTTCTGTCATTTCATAGTTAAGAGAATTTAAAGCAAGTTCGGCAGCTTTTCCTATACCTGCTATATACGGAACATTTTCTGTTCCGGCTCTCAATCCTCTTTCCTGATGTCCGCCGTTAATCAGCGGAGTAAGTCTTACGCTCGGTCTTATATATAGAGCGCCAACACCTTTCGGAGCGTGAAATTTATGACCGGAAACCCCTAACATATCAATTTGGGTATCTTTTACATTAATAGGAATTTTACCCCCTGCCTGCACCGCATCTACGAAAAATATTGTTTCAGGAGATTTTGTTTTAACAATATCTGCGATTTCTTCAACGGGATTTATAACTCCTGTTTCGTTATTTGCATACATTACGGATACAAGCGCAGTATCTTTTCTTATTTTGCTTTTTAATTCATCAATATCAAGCTGACCTTCCGAATCAACTGAAATATAATCAGCCTCATACCCTTCTTTTTCAAGTGATTTATAAAGATTTAATACACAGGGGTGCTCAACTTTTGTTGTAATAATATGTTTTTTACCTTTATTACAATTCAAAGTCCCTTTAATTGCCATATTAGCAGACTCAGAACCGCAGGAAGTAAAAAAGATTTCTTTCTCGTTATTTGCGCCGAGAAAATCTTTCATTTTACCTCTGGATTCTTTTATAGCTGAGGCAGGCTTTTTAGCAAAATCATACATGCTTGAAGGGTTTGCATAATCCTCCTTAAGATAAGGAAGCATTTCCTCAAGCACCCTCTCATCTATTTTTGTAGTGGCATTATTATCAAAATAAATCATATTTTATCCCCTTTACATTATTTTAAAACAGAAATTTTATAATTGCTACAATTATTGCCATTTTCGATAAATTTGCAAAACATAATCAATTATTTATAAATCTAACACAATTGTTACTTTGTAAAGAATTGTATCATTTATGTAGAATAAGCTAAAGTTTTCTATAAAAATACCGTTAAACAATTTGGTTGTACAAAATAAATAAAACTAGATTCGTAATTTAAAAAGAAAGGAGTAAATATGGGTGCAGGTGATGTTATTAGGGCAGCAGAAGTCCTATTTGCAAGGATTAATACTACAAAATCTATCGATGGAAAAAATGAAACATTGGATAAGAACGAGATACAAATGGCAAATTCTATGGGGTTTGGTTCCTTATTTGAACTCAAAGAAGGTATGACTTTGGCAGAGTTTGAACATGCTTATACAGAACCTTCTCTATATGATACCCCTGAAAAATCAGCAGATTTTGAGAAAAAAGAGCGGAATATACATGTACGATATTTGCAAACTCAGTACAAGACAACAGAGGTCCCAAATGAAAATGAAACTATTGCTGATTTTGAAGAAAGGTTAAAAAACAGTATGCAGGAAGTTCAGCAGGATAAGCCGCAATTTGGAGCATAAGTTAGAACAGGTTGTGTTCAGGGGTTTAACGAAATTCAATCTGCATTATATTTACCCCTGCCACTAAACCTGCTCAACAGTCAGGTTGGAATCGACTTTGTCTTTCAAGATTGATTCTACAAAACTTTTAATCGTCATAGAGGCGTTTTTACACCCGCTGCACATGCCGGTTAGCTTAACTTTAACAGTATTTCCATCAACATCAACAAGTTCAATATCACCGCCGTCTTTTTGGAGCTGAGGCGATATCTGCTGGTCAATAACTTTGTTTATTTTAAGAATTTTTTGAGTCGGAGTAAGTTCTTCTTCTGAAGATGTTTTATTCCAGTATTCCTCAAGTATATTTTTAATAGCCCCTTTGCATCTTCCGCAAGCGCCGCCGGCTTTTGTATAGTTTGTTACTTCTTCAACGGTTTTCAGCCCGTTAATTTTAACAGCCTCAAGAATCTGCCCTTCTGTTACATTAAAACAGGTGCAAATAACTTTATCCGATTCTTTTTTACCTGACGGGAACTCAATTTCTTCCCAGCCGTCCTCTTTATAATATTTCTTTAGCGCATCCTCAAGAGCTTCCTGCCCCATAACCGAACAGTGCATTTTTTCTTGCGGAAGTCCGCCTAAAGCATCTGCTATATCTTTATTTGTAATTTTTTTAACTTCATCCAGAGTTTTTCCGATAATCATTTCGGTCAAAATGCTTGAACTTGCTACAGCAGAACCGCAGCCAAATGTTTGAAACTTTGCATCTTTAATAACGTTTCCGTCAAGTTTTATATATAACTTTAATGAGTCGCCGCAAGCAAGTGAGCCTGCTTCTCCAATAATATCCGCATCATCCATTTTACCGACATTTCTTGGATTTCTGTAATGATCAAGAACTTTCTCTGAATATTCCCACATTATATTTCACCTCGTGTAAGTTGAATTTTCGCCCCGGAGACATTTTACAACAAACCAGCGTAAATGTATATAATATTTTAAGTTAAATATTTATCTTTTAAAACTTGATAGCTTTTCAAAATATCTTTTATAAATTGCAAATCAGGTGTATCTAAATTTTGTAATAATTTATCAATGTCAGCTTTAAGGTATTTGTCCGGTTCTTGCTTGGAAAAATCAAAAAGTTCTCTCTCCGTAACATTTAAAGCTCTGGCAAATTTTTCCAGGGTTTCCGCAGTCATGAATCTTTTGCCCCGCTCAATATTACTAAGATTAGGAGTATCCATATTAATCATTTCGGCAAGTTTTTCCTGAGAAAGTCCCTTTTTCTTTCTCAAATATTCAATATTCGCACCCAGTTTTTGTTTAAGTGTCAGCATAATACTCACTTAATAAAATACTATATTTCTTAAGAAAATATTGGAAAATGCTTAAATACTAATAAAAGTTGAATATATTAGTATATTATGCTAATATTTAAAAGTTATTAGTCACTATTGAAGGCTGAAAAAATGGAATTAAGAAAAGTCCTGAAATTTATTTTCACAGTCGAAAATAAATATTGTTATGCAACAAAATATAAAATTATAAAAATTTTAGGGATAGATATTCCAGTTTATAAAAAAACAAGTTTTAACGGAAATCGGGTTTTTATTATAAAAAATGGCATAAAAACTCCCATCAGAGAAAAACTTACCGGACTGGACATAGAATTTGGCGATAAAAGTAGAAACAATACAATAATAATAGAAAAGCCTATTCATTTCATTGAGTCAAAAATTATATGTAATGGCACCAATGCCTTAATAAACATCGCATCATCTCAGCATAATATTAAACGTTTATTAATAAGATGTAGTAGTGAGAAGAGTAATGCATTTGTCAATATTGATAAAAATTTTTTCGTAAATAGAGCATACATTCGGTGTTATGACAGTAATGTCAATGTAAAAATAGGGGAAGATTGCATGTTTTCTTGGGGAATACAACTATTAGCAGGCGACGGACATCCTATAAAAGATAAATTCTCTGGAGAAAAAATTAACAATGCCAAGTTTATTGAAATAGGAAATCATGTGTGGATTGCACAAGATGTCAAAATCATGAAAAATGTTCGTATTGCTGATGGTTGCGTAATCGGAGCGATGTCATTAGTCACAAAATCTTTTAATGAACCCAACACTGTTATTGCAGGAAATCCTGCTAAGATTGTAAAAAAAGGAATTGAATGGGCAAGAAAATGAATTAATTTTCCAATCTTTTCTGTTCAGCTTTCAAGAACTCACAATCGGCTTCAAGTCTTTTATCTTCCATCGCATCAATTAGTTCTTTAATATCTTTTATTTGCCCGAGTTCAAACCCGACTTCGGCGTACAAAACGCAATCGTTACAGAGCCTGTAATCCCCGTATTGAACAGAGCCGGCAAGATCTTTTGTGCTGCCGCAGGCATCACATACAAAGAACTCGTGCTCGCAATCAGGATTTTCTTCAATATCGTCAAGCCTCATCTGCTCAACAACCTGCTGCATTTCCTGTATTACTTCTTCTTTTGATTTAGGCATTTTATACTCCTTCACACAAAGCTTTCATTTCTTTAACTGCCTGCTCAAGCCCGACAAAGACCGCACGTGCAATAATTGAGTGACCGATATTTAATTCCACAAGGTTTGGAATCTCGTGCATTCTTGACACATTTTTATAATTCAGCCCGTGTCCTGCATTGACCTTTAACCCGAAATTCTGGGCAAAAACAGCAGCTTCTTTTAATGCTCTGAAAGCTTTATCCTCTTCATCAGTTCCAAAAGCTTCAGAATATCTTCCTGTATGAAGTTCTATAAACGGAGCGCCTGTTTTGGATACAGCTGAAATCTGATGTACATCAGGGTCAATAAAGAAACTTACTTCGATATTCTTTTCTAAAAGCGGTTTAGTAAACTCTATTGCACGCTGTAACTGTCCTTCAACATCAAGTCCGCCTTCGGTTGTCAGTTCCTGTCTTTTTTCAGGTACAATACAAACAGCATGAGGTCTTAGTTTTAGTGCAATTTGCTGCATTTCGTCAGTCATTGCCATCTCAAGATTTAATCTGACTCTTGGCAGCATTCTTATTTCTTCTACATCTTTATCTTTGATATGGCGTCTATCCTCTCTTAGATGTGTAGTTATTGAAGCAGCACCGCAATCTTTACATATCCTGGCTGCTGTTATGACATCCGGCTCAACTCCGCCTCTTGCATTTCTGAGAGTCGCAACGTGGTCTATATTTACTCCTAATAACATTTCTTTAACCTCCTGAGCTTATTAATCCTCAACAAAGCTGTGTATGTCGGAAGGATTGTAATATTATTATCTGCCGTTTTGCCGGCATAATCAATAGCTTTTTTTATATCCGGAATAATTTTTATATTCTCTATTCCTGCATACTTTAGTCTTAAAGCCATATCATTAGCACGGATTCCGGATACAATAATTTCATTTTTTGCACCTTTTAAAAACTCAAACTCCGCATCCCAAAGCCAGGAAACATCCCGCCCGTCTGCGTAATTATCGTTTATTGCAATAAGAATCTTAGAATCCAAATCGACTGTCTTTAGCACTTCATTAGCCCCTATCGGGTTTTTTATAAGCTGAATCAAGGTTCTGTGTCCGTTTAAATACTTGACTTCACTTCTGCCAAAAGCAACACGGAATGAAGAAAGATTTTTTTCTATATCTTTTATCCCGAGTGTTTCCGCAAGAGCTATTGCCCCGAGAGCATTATAAGCATTAAAAAGCCCTACCAAAGGAACTGTGTATTCTTTTCCGTTTATATTCAAAACAGAATAGTTTTTATGAAGAATAACAACAGCTTTATACTCCGGCTCCGGTCTTTTATAGCCGCAGTAGCAATAATAATGTCCCTGCTGGGCAAAAAACTTTTTAGAGTATTTTAAGGGTTCTCCGCAAAGAGGACAGTTAAAAACTTCTTCCGTTGAAGATTGCTGTTTCATTGTATTATCAGCATAAACCACCTCCTCTATACCGTAAAATAAAGGTTGTTTAGGAGAAGAAAACGTAGACACAAGAGGGTCATCAGCATTCAGAAGAAGCTGAATTTCAGGTTTCTTATCAATTCCTCTCTGGATAAGTTTCTTTGTTGTTGCAAGTTCGCCATACCTATCCAGCTGGTCACGAAACAGATTAGTTACCAGAAGATAATCCGCGTCGAATTTATAATAAATCTTTTCAAGATAAGCTTCATCCGATTCTATAACCGAATAATCAGCTTTTTTAAAAGGATTTATATCAAGTGCTAATGCATTAACCACACCTGTAAGCATATTTGCGCCCATAGAGTTATTAATAACCCTCTTTCCGGAAGTCTTAATCAAATGGGTTATTAACCCCGAAGTCGTTGTCTTGCCGTTTGTACCTGTTACATTGATTTTTGATTTTTCTATATACTCATTTGCAAAGCTCAAAAAATCAGGACAAATTTTCAATACCAGCATGCCGATAAAAGAAGTGCCTGATGAAAGTTTTGTAATTTTCAGCCCGAAATATAAAATCTTAGCAATACAAACCGAAAAATAGAAATTCAATCTCCCCAAAATAATCCTCCAAGCGTATTTTATTTTTAGAGTTTATAAAATATAATCATATAATAATACAAATACGAACTACAGCCTATGATTTTTACAATATTAATAACAATAGTTTTTATAGCAGAACTCATAATCGGATTTGCTCTTATTATGAACCTCATAAAATTTGATTGCAGGATAAACAAGCTGAATCAAGACCTGCTTCTTATACAGCCGTCGCTAGAAGAGGTTTGCGGGCTTGTCAAAGCAATATCTTTCCAGATAAAAGAAATGGCTGCTGAATACAGAGATGAAGTTTTAAAACGAAGAGAAGAAATGTCCGTAAGACTTATATCAAAACTTTTTGCCGGGATTTTGCTCTGGAAAATAAACCTAAAACTTATAAGAAAAATCAGAAAATCCAAAATCACAAAAACCCTCGCCAAGGGTTTAACGCTGCTGCAAATTATGGTATAATATATAAGCAAAAGAAAGAGGTAGAACCATGAGTAAGGATAAATCATCAATAGGATTCGGACTCGGGCTGTTAGCAGGTGTTGTCGGCGGAATAATAGCCGGAATACTCTATGCACCGGCTCCCGGCTCTGAAATGAGAGAAAAAGTTAAAGAAACAGTCTGCGATTTGGCAGAAAAACATTCGCCTGCTGTTAACGAAGCTAAAAAACAGGCTCTTGAAACAATCGACCTTTTAAAATATAAGCTTGAAAGGCAATATAAAAAGTTCGGGAACATGTTAAAATCATCAAAGATGAGAAAAGCAAAAGAATTAGAAGAAATTAACGACTACGATTTTAACTAAAAGGGGACTAAATGGAGATTGCACAATTATATCAGGGATTAACTTTTCTTGCATACGCAACAGGAATTATTGTAATACTTGTAGGAGCGATGCTTGTAAAAGTTCTTTTTGACCTGTCAAAACTTACACGAAATATTGATGAAACCACAACTATTGTAAAAACAGAATTAGAACCTACTCTAAAGAACGTTAATAAGTCTGTTGAAATTATAAGCGGATTAATTATTAAAACCGATGAAAGTATAAACAAGGTTAAAGACTTTATGTCAAAAACTCCGCTTAAGTTTTTAGGCAAACTTACAAGCCTGACCGGTAAAGCTACAAAAGGGTTCTTTTCAGGTTTGTGCATGGCTTTTAAAATGTTTTCCAAAAAGAAAAAGTAAGCAAATTATTTAGCCTTGTTTACCGATAAAAATTTTTACAACAAAAGTTAAACTACGAAAGAAGGAGAAAATATTATGTCAGTAATGAGATTTTTAGCAGGCTTTGCAGTAGGAGCAGCACTCGGCGCAGTAGCAGGAATCCTTCTTGCACCAAAATCAGGTGAAGAAACAAGAGAGATGCTCGGTGATATGGCTTCTGATATGGCAAAGAAAACCGACGCAACAGTAAAAGATATTCAAAAAAGAGCTGACGACATTGTTTCCGATGTACAAGAAAAAAGTGAAGAAATTATGTCAAAACTCCAGGATATGTTGAACAAACAAAAAGACGGAGCTGAAGCTTAGAATATTTTTAAACGAGCTTGAAAAGGAGACTGCAAGAAGCTGTCTCCTTTTTATTTGACTTCTGGTTTAGTTTATATTACTATAATTGATGTTCGCAAGAGAAAGCTCTTTAGGCTTTGCTGCAGGACTTGAAAACTAAATAAATTTGCTTATGCCCTTGTGGCGGAATCGGTAGACGCGTTGGACTTAAAATCCAATCGGGGTTCACCCTCGGTGCCAGTTCAAGTCTGGCCAAGGGCAAATTTAAGAAAAGACTTACTGAAAAGTAGGTCTTTTTTTCTGCCCTTGTTTGTTCGAGCATAGCTCTCACAAAGCCATACAGCGGCTGGAAAATCAAAGATTTCAGGAGATTTAGTTAACCTCCTTTTTTAATGCTGTGGGTAATCTGTGGGTAATTTTTCTATTTTATAAATTATCCAAATAGCTTCTCAAACCTATTCATCGCTTCTATTGTATTCTCTTTTGAACCAAATGATGTCAGACGGAAATAACATTCTCCGTTTTTGCCGAATCCTGCCCCCGGCGTACCTACAATTTGAGCTTCTTTTAACAAATAATCAAAAAAGTCCCAAGAGTTCATATTGTTCGGACATTTGAGCCAAATATAAGGGGAATGTTTTCCTCCTACATGCCAGATTCCGCATTTTTCCAGCGTTTCGGATATAATTTTTGCATTTGCCATGTAGTAGTCAATATTTTCTTTGATTTCTTTTTGACCTTCTTCTGTAAAGACAGCTTCCGCCCCTCTTTGGACTATATACGGCACACCATTAAATTTGGTTGTCTGGCGTCTTAACCACATTTTATTTAAAGCCCCGAGTGCACGAGGTACAATCGTATAACCGCATCTTGTACCTGTAAATCCTGCTGTTTTTGAAAGAGAACAGAATTCTATTGCACACTCTTTTGCCCCTTCTATTTCATAAATACTTCTCGGCAGATTTTCATCTGACACAAAACACTCGTACGCTGCATCAAATAAAATTATTGAGTTATTCTCCTTGGCATATTCAACCCACGCTCTTAATTGTTCTTTGTTATACACAGCACCGGTCGGATTATTAGGAGAACAGATATAAATAATATCAGCCTTTACACTCTTATCCGGCATTGGTAAAAACCCGTTATCACCATTTGCATCGGCAAAGATAACCTCTCTTCCTGCCATAATATTTGTATCTACATAAACCGGATAAACAGGATCCGGTACCAGCACTTTATTTGAAGAGTCAAACAAGTCTAAAATATTTCCCACATCGCTTTTAGCTCCGTCAGAAATAAAAATTTCATCCATATCCAGTTCCACATTTCTTTGTGAATAATATTTTTTAACAGCTTCTCTTAAAAAATCGTAGCCCTGTTCCGGTCCATAACCGCGAAAGGTTTCCTGGACACCCATTTCATCAACAGCTTTGTGCAAAGCAGAAATAACAGCCTTGCAGAGAGGTTTTGTAACATCCCCAATCCCCAGTCTTATAACCTTTTTATCCGGATTGTTTGAAATATACTCATTAACCTTTTTAGCTATTGTTGAAAAGAGGTAACTTTGTTCAAGATTTTCGTAATTACTGTTAATTCTCATATTCTTCTCTTTCTTGCGTTTATTTTGTATATGATATTCCTTTGAGCGGAGTAGTAAATTTATACTGTCCATTTACCCCTACTGGTCGGATTCTTCGTGCTTTCCTTTCATCATTTTTTCGAAATCGGAAGGTTTAATATTTTGTATAAAATCTTTAAATTCTTGAGCTTCCTCCTCGTCTTTAGCAGAATCCGTCGAGACTGAGCCATTCATAAGCACATTCGCAGTTACATAAATCGGAGCTTCTGCACGCATAGCTATTGCAATTGCATCGGAAGGGCGCGCATCTATCTCAAGAGTTTCGCCATCTTTAACCAAATAGAGTGTTGCATAATATGTATCTTTTTCTACATCATTAATCTCTATTTTTTCAAGTGTGTATCCTGTTTTTTCAATAATATTAGTTACCAAATCGTGTGTCATCGGGCGGGCAACAACAAGACCTTCAATACATCTTATAATTGCACTTGCTTCCGCTGAACCTATCCATATTGGTAGAGCTTTTCTATTATCCAAATCATGAAGTACAACTATCGGAGAATTTGTTCTCACGTCAAGAGCTATACCCATTACCTTCATTTCTATCATAAATTCTGCCTCTTATATAAACTGATTAAGTCCTCTACATTATACCATTCATAAAGTTTTTGTAAAACCGCTTTATATGTTATAATTTTTTTATGAAAATAAACGTAATCTATAATAAAGATATTACGGGATA
This sequence comes from Candidatus Gastranaerophilales bacterium, assembly GCA_944323665.1. Taxonomy (GTDB): domain Bacteria; phylum Cyanobacteriota; class Vampirovibrionia; order Gastranaerophilales; family Gastranaerophilaceae; genus CAG-196. The sequence goes on from CALUTN010000011.1 coordinate 14,181, forward strand.
TCAAAAAGTTTTAGCTGAGACAGAAGATATTTTGAACTCAAATAAAATAGAGTTCTTGACTTTTGAGCTTTCTGAGATGCAAACTTACGGGGACTTTACTCTCGTAATAGGAGGGGACGGTACTCTGCTTAAAGCTGCAAGGTTTTATGCAAAAGATTCAATTCCAGTACTGGGAATTAATATAGGGAGGCTTGGTTTCCTTTCCCAATCAGGTTCTAACGGAACAGAATCTGTTATAAATGCCGTCATAAATAATAAATACGTCTTGGAAGAGCGATTAATGCTTTCTTCCTGCGATACAACAGCGTTGAATGATTTTGTAATCAAAGGCTGCAATCCTGCAAGAACATCCAAATTTTATCTGGAAATTAACGGAAAATGTGTTTGTGATTACATTGCGGACGGGTTAATTATATCTACTCCAACCGGCTCGACAGCATACGGACTTTCTGCCGGAGGACCTGTCATATATCCGACCCTTGAAGCTGTTACAATTGTACCTATATGTCCGCATACTTTAAATGCAAGACCGCTCGTTGTACCTTCCGATGAAATTATTACAATAACAGCCTCAGATAAAATGATATCTATTTCTGCAGATGGAACTGAACCCGCACAAATAAAGGCTCCTATTAATATTAAAGCTGCCGGTAAAAAAGCTGTCCTGGCGTTTTTACAAAAAGAAGGTTTTTATTCCGTTCTTAGAAATAAATTGCATTGGGGGATTTCTCCAAGACCTTATTAAAATATTTCATCTAAAGAAATGAACTTATTTTTATTTTTATCGTTTAAAATTATGAAAAATAGGTTCTATATATAGATGAAAATAGTTAGATTTTTTTTTCTGTTATTTCTGTTTTTAACAGTTTTAAAAGCAGATGCCATACAGGATATAAAGATAGAAGAGAATGCGTCATTAGGATTAAATGACTGCATAAAAATTGCGTTGAATAACAGTCCTGTAATCAAAAGATATATACTGAACATGAATATTGCAAGCAGCAATGTTGGTATGGCAAAATCCGCGTATTTTCCTACAATCGGGGTGGGAGTATCTTATGACCAGCGAATGGGCAGAAGACGCCATGCAGGGTATGATACGAGAACATTACCCGGGTTTGACGCATCGTTATCTCAGCTATTGTGGGATTTTGGAAAAACCATGGCTGACGTAAGAATGGAAAAATTCAACAAAATTGCCGCAGAATTTGATTTTGATGAAGGAGTTCTAACAACGATTTTCAATGTAAAACTCAAATACTACGGCGTTCTTGCTGCAAAATCCCTAATGGAAGTTGCAAGATTGAATGTACAGATGAATGAAAGAAATTATCAAAGAACACAAGCTTATTATGAGGAAGGAATTCGTTCAAAGATAGATGTTGTTAATGCGGAAGCTAATTTGAGCGACTCAAAAATTTCTCTAGTACAAGCCGAAAATACCTATAAAAATGCCATTGTTGAATTAAATAATTCTATGTATGTTGCTTATGCTCCGGAATATAGCATACAAAATACAGAGACTTTCAACCTAAACAACCCTTATGTACCTATGAGCTTGAGAAACATTGATAATTACTCCAAACTTCTTGAGCTTCCTCCGGATGTTACTAATGCCGTATATTCAACCTCTGTCGAGAAAAGCAACGTATTAAAGGATTATATTTTTCAAAAATATCCTTACACTTTTGAAAAATCAGTCAGCATCGCAAAAGAAAACCGCCCGGATTTAAAAGCTTTAAATGCAACAGTAAAAGCTATGCGCCAGAATGTTCTTTATACAAAAAGGATGTATTTGCCTGAGCTAAGCGGCGGAGTCGGGTATTCATATTCCAACAACAGAGGATATTATGACTCGGGAATGAGTGTCGGACTAAGCTTGAGTTCTAATTTTAATATAAAACAAGTAAAACATCAGGTTGATATTGCAAACTCAAATCTTCTTCTAGCCAAAACAGAAGTTGATTTATTAAACCAAAACCTTTATTTCGATATTCAATCTGCTTATGTAGACATGATTCAGCTTGAAAAACAAATACCTCTTCTTGAAACAAAAGTCCGCCAAACATTAGAAAATCTTGAACTTGCCGATGGAAGATATGAAGTAGGTTTAGGTGACTATATCCAGCTCCAGGATGCCAGAATGAATTATAACAATGCCCAGAGTTCTTATGTTCAAGCAATATACAATTATAATGTTGCAAGAGCAACTTTGGAAAGAGAAATTGCTCTTCCACAGGTTGAAACATTGACTGTTGAAGATGTTAAAGATTATCAAAAAGAAGAACTTAAACAAGATAAAAAAGATCAAAAAACACTAAAAAAACTTAAGAAAAATTCTAAAAAGGAAAATGTATAGATGAAAATACAGGATTTTGCAACTAAAAAATACCTTATACTAACGGGAATAATTCTTTTGATTATTCTTACATTTGCGTTTATAAAATTTAAAAACAGGGTAAGATATATAACTGCACCGATTGAGAAACGCACAATTACCCAAGTTGTAGAAGCTTCCGGCACAATTAATCCTGTAAACACAGTCAGTGTAGGTTCTACGGTTTCAGGACTTATAAGTGCTATTTATGTTGATTTTAACTCCAAGGTTACAAAAGGTCAGCTGCTGGCAGAAATTGACCCCAGAACATTTCAGGCGACAGTAGATCAAAACTACGCTTCCATGATGTCTGCCAAAGCTGATTTGGCAAACCGACAGGCAACATTAGAAATGGCAACAAAGACCTACAACCGTTATAAAAATCTTTATGCAAGAAATTTTGTTCCGAAAAGTGAACTTGACCAGGCTGAAAGTGATTACAAATCAGCGCTTGCTCAAGTTAATGCTGCAGGAGCAAGTATAAGACAGAGAGAAGCCCAATATAATCAATCTGTTGTTAACCTTAACTATACAAAAATAACAGCTCCTGTCAGCGGAATGATAATTTCTCGTGAAATTGACCTCGGACAGCCGGTTGCAGCTAGCTTCCAAGCTCCGGAATTATTCACAATTGCTCAGGATTTGGAAAAAATGCAGATTGAGGTTAATGTCTCAGAAGCTGATATCGGAGATGTAAAAGAGGGACAAAAAGTAACCTATGTATTGGACGGGTACCCGAACAGCGAATTCTACGGAACTGTTACTCAAGTAAGAATATCTCCGACTACAGTCTCAAATGTTGTAACATATTCAGTTATTGTAACCGTCGATAACAGCGACTTAAAACTTAAACCCGGTATGACGGCAAACGTATCAATAATTACGGCAGAGAATAAAGACGTGCTTTGTGTTCCTAATATAGCACTAAAATTTACCCCTTATTCTGACGGGCAAAAATACAAGCAGCAAGGGTTATGGATTAAAAAAGGACTTACCCCTGAAAGAATCAATATTCAAACAGGCGTAAGCGACGATTCTTATACCGAAATTAAGAGTAATGTTTTAAAAGAAGGCGACAGGGTAATAATAAGTAAAAGAGGGAAATCAACCACTGCCCAAAACAAACGGGGAGTAAGACCTCCGAGATTGTAATTTGAGTTTAAATAATACTTCTTTTCAATCTTTCAGTGCGGTTTTCGCTTAACAAATTCTTGAGCTTCATAATAGCTTGAGCATGAAGTTGAGATACACGTGATTCGGAGACATTTATTGCATCACCGATTTCTTTAAGAGTCATGTTTTCATGATAATACAAAACCATAATGGTTCGTTCTCGTTCAGGTAATCGTTTTAAAGCCATTTCTAATTCTTTTTTAACATCCTTTTCTTCTAATTGTTCGTGTGGGGCAAGAGTGCGGGAATCTTCTATTGTATCAATAATTTCAATATCTCCGTCCTGAGATCCTTTTTTGTCATACAAAGAAGTTATGCTTGTATCATCAGCAAGCAGTTGTTCTACTTTTTCCCTTTCAATACCGAGATAGGTGGCAATTTCTGAGTTTGTTGCGGAACGTCCGAACTGTTTTTTTAGTTCTTCTTGTGCCTGCTTAACATCTCTTATCTTGCGTCTGACACTTCTTGGCAGAAAATCCTGAGAACGGACTTTATCAATAATATTGCCCCTTATTCTCACAAGGGCATAAGTCTCAAATCTGGCCCCCATTTTAGGTGTATATTTTTCGACAGCATCGATAAGCCCTTCAACACCATAGCTTGAAATATCTTCATACGAAAAAGTAGGCGGAAGCGCAACTTTTACTCTGCCTACAACATACCTTGTTAAATAGATATATTGAAGAATAAGTTCATCTCTCAATGCCTTATTGCTTTTGTCCGCAAAGTATTGAGACCACATCTCCGCTAACTCTTCATTAGTAGCTCGTTTTATTTTATTGTATGAAGAAAAATCTAAATCGTGTTCCATCCCGCTGTCCCAAAACATGACACACTTTATTTTATCCTTTTTATAAAAAATCGTTATCGTATGTTTGTATGAAATTGTTAACTTTTGTAACGAAGATGTGAAATTTATTAAAGTTTTTTTCAAAACTGCCGATTATATTTAACAAACTTGTGTATAGAAAAGGAGTGCTACTATGTCAGAAAAAATTAAATTCACATTTGCCGAAATCAGTGAGATTAGTATTAAAGAGGGAAACAGATATAAAAAGCTTAGAAAAGATGAGAGGCTGAAGAACTTAGTTCCAATATTTGATGCTATTGATAAGACAGGTACTAAAGAAGGTAAGGTTGACGGGCAGGAAATAATTCTGCTTAAATGGCTTTCTGAAAAATTAGGGGATAATATAACACCTGAAAGAATAGAAGAAGTCGTTAAAGAATTCCAAGAATCAGGAAAATCCATCCAGGAATTTTTGAATCCTGAAAGCGTGAATGAAGAAAAAATTTCTTTGGATACTCATAAAAATGATAAAACCGAGGAGGTTGCAACACCGGAAGATAATAGACCGGCTTCGGGAACAGAAAAACCGGAAAAGGAAAAAGAAATACTTTCTGAGGATGGTAAAACATCACAGAAAGCCTTTAATCAGGCAATACAAGTAATGGTTACGAGCCGCGGAGTTCAAAAAGAAACTCTGGAAAAAGAGTTTACTCAGGTGCATGAAGTTGTAAAAGGGGATTCGTTATATAAAATTGCATTAAAAACTTTAAAAGATGAAGGAGTTGATAATCCGGGCTGGAAAGAGATAAATGCCAGAATCGCTGAAATTGCTTTGGTTAACGGAATTAAGGATGTAAATCTCATCCGCCTTGGTGAAAAACTGAAGGTTGGACGTAAAACAGGAGACCCGGGTCATCCCGCTAAAGATACAGGAGTACCGATATCTGTCGGAGAAAGCTCTATTAAAATAGCCGAAGATTTTAATAGAGCTTTCTCCGACAGATATCGGTACTCCTGTATCTT